>DATGDG010000095.1:0-10993 GCA_035311025.1 Casimicrobiaceae bacterium | reverse complement strand
CCAGCGGGATGCCAGCGATCGCCGTTGCCCGCGATAAGCAGCTGGTGCCATGCACCCCGGCCGGCGTACCTTGTCACCGTACTGCCCATCGCGACTGCCGCCTCGCGAACCAGGGCGCTGTTCTGCTCGGAAGCCGTGCGGTAGCGCATCGGCTGGTGCGCAAGGTAGCTGCCGTCTCCGACGAGGTGCCCGAGCAGGGCGACCGCATGGTCCGACCAGACGACCGGCATTGCGGGCTCGAGAACGCGGCGCGCGATCGCCAGCCGGTCGCCGATCGAGACCTGCGATAGCCTGCGCCATCCGTCGTGCGCGAACAGCCGATGCTCGGCGGTCGCACGGATCGTCCGGCCGCTTGCCAGCGACAGCTTGAAGACGGGCTTGATCCCCTTCGACCATACGCGGTCCGACCGCGCCGTCGTCAGACGCTGGTCGGCACCGACGGCGATGACCTCCGGCGTCGTTCCCACGAGTTCGCGGATCGGGATGCGCCGCCCATCGGCGAGATTCACCAAGGTGTCGCCCGTCACGCACTCGCGCAGGTCCGACATCACCGGCCGCTTGTTCGGACGCTGCTCGAGCGAGCGGTTGAGCTGCGAAAGCGCAATCACCGGGACGCTCAGCTCCTTCGCCAGCGATTTCATCGCGCGCGAGATCTCGGAGATCTCGGTCGCGCGGTTCTCGCCCTGCGACGACGCCTGCATCAGCTGCAGGTAGTCGACGATGACCAGCCCCAGCTTGCCGTACTGCTTCATCAGCCGCCGTGCGCGCGAGCGGACCTCGATCGCATTGAGCGCCGGCGTCTCGTCGATCAGGATCGGCGCCTCGTTGAGGCGCCCCAGGGCCGCCGATAGCTTGTCCCAGTCCTCGGGGGCGAGCCGGCCGGTACGGAGCTTGTGCTGGTCGAGCCGCCCGACCGAGCCGATCATCCGCATCGCGAGCTGGGCCGCGCCCATTTCCATCGAGAACACCGCCACCGGCATGCCCGTGGTGAGCGCGACGTTCTCGCCGATGTTCAAAGCCAGGGCGGTTTTCCCCATGCTCGGTCTTCCCGCCACGACGACGAGGTCGCCCGGCTGGAAGCCCGAGGTCATCCGGTCGAGGTCCGAGAACCCCGTCGGCACTCCCGTGACGTCCGAGGGATCGTCGCGGTTGTAGAGGGTCTCGATCCGCTCGACGACGCCCGCCAGCAGCGTGCCGATCTGCTGGAAGTTCTGGGCACCGCGCGCACCCTGCTCGGCGATGTGCAGGACCTTGGCCTCGGCCTCGTCGAGGACCGCCTTGGCGTTGCGGCCCAGGGGGTTGAACGCCGATTCGGCGATCTCGCCGGCGGTCGCCGCAAGCTGGCGCAGGATTGAGCGCTCGCGAACGATGTTCGCGTAGTGTCGAATGTTGGCCGCGGTCGGTACGTTCTGTGCCAGTGCGCCCAGGTAGGCCAGGCCGCCGACGTAGTCGAGCTTCTGCGCCGAGGCGAGCGCCTCGGACACCGTCACGACGTCCGCGGGCTTCCCGTCGCCGATCAGCTGCGTGATGTGGCGATGGATGACGCGGTGCGCGTCGCTGTAGAAATCGGCGGCGGAGACGACGTCGCCGATCCTGTCGGCAGCCTCGTTGTCGAGCAGCAGTCCGCCCAGCACCGACTGCTCCGCTTCGAGCGAATGCGGAGGCAGCTTCAGCTTGTCTACCGGAAGATCGTCGGGCACGCGGACTGTCGACTCCAAAACGGGGATTTTACCCGCAGCGCTCCGCGCTGCCCATCATGCAAAAGGGGCCGTTGCCGGCCCCTTCCTGGCGCGAACCGCGGCTTGCCGGCTCAGGTGGTCGTGTCGCCGATCACCGTCACCGTGATGCTCGCGCTGACATCGGTATGCAGCGCCACCGACACCGGATGGTCCCCGATCTGCTTCAGCGGCCCGGTCGGCATGCGGACCATCGCCTTTTCGACTTCGTAGCCCTGCGCCTTCAGCGCCTCGACGATGTCGACGTTGGTCACGGATCCGAACAGGCGGCCGTCGACGCCGGCCTTCTGGGTGATCCGCAGCACGCTGCCTTCGATCTTCTCGGCGAGCGCCTGTGCACCGGCGAGCTTGTCGGCAGCCGCCTTCTCGAGCTCCGCGCGGCGGGCCTCGATCACCTTCAGGTTCTCGGGCGTGGCACGTTTCGCCTTGCCTTGCGGGATCAGGAAATTGCGCGCGTAGCCGTCCTTGACCTTGACGACATCACCGAGGTTGCCGACGTTCACGATCTTTTCGAGCAGAATGATTTGCATGGCCCGAGGCTCCGTCAGTGCAGGTCGGTGTACGACAGCAGCGCGAGGAAACGCGCGCGCTTGATCGCCGTGCCGAGCTGGCGCTGGTAGCGCGCCTTGGTGCCGGTGATGCGCGCCGGCATGATCTTGCCGTTCTCCTGCACGAAGTCCTTCAGCACATCGATGTCCTTGTAATCGATCTGCTTGACCTTCTCGGCGGTGAAGCGGCAGAACTTCTTCCGCTTGAACAGGTTGTTGCCGCGTTCGCGGCGCTTGCCGTCCTTCTTGAACTTGCCTTTCCCTCTTCCCATCGGGCGTGGCATCTTCAGTATCCTTTCCTCAATTTGCTGTCGTCTCGAATCGTGTCACGTGCAGCGCGACGCCCGTTCCGGTCCGGTAGCGCCGCGCGATGAATCCTTCGCAGCGCAGCGCAGTTCCCTGCTCCACCCCGGCGAGCGCCCTGGCGATCTCGCCGAACGCGACCGCGTGCATTTCGCATTCGACGTCGCGTTGCCCGTCCGCCTCGACCTGTCTCGACCGGTGCGAGAGCGTCAGCTCGACCGCAGGAATTCCGGCGGGCGTGTGGCGCAAGTCGCCTCGATCGACCACCGTTGCGTCCAGCGCCAGCCGGTTGACGCCCGGCACGTCGCGGGTTCGCGCTCAGGCCTGCGCGGTGGGCGCGGCCGGCACCGCTTCGGCGGCGGGGGCAGCGGGCCTCTCCGCACGCTCGGGCCGGTCGCTGCGCTCGCCATCCTTGCCGGTCAGCGACTTCGCCTTCTCTTCCTTCATCATCGGCGAAGGCGCGACGACGGCTTCGGTCATCGCGACGACCAGGTGGCGCAGCACCGCGTCGTTGAACTTGAACGCATGCTCGAGCTCCGTCAGGGTCTCGTGCCCGCATTCGATGTTCATCAGGACGTAGTGCGCCTTGTGAACCTTCTGGATCGGGTAGGCGAGCTGGCGCCGTCCCCAGTCTTCCAGGCGGTGGATCCGGCCGCCGGGGCCGGTCACCATCGTGCGATAGCGCTCGATCATCGCGGGCACCTGCTCGCTCTGATCGGGGTGCACGATGAACACGATTTCATAGTGACGCATCGGTACAGCACTCCTTTCGGTCAATGGTAGCCCGATCCCGGGGAAATCCCGGAGCGGGCCGCACGGCCTCCCCCATGTGCGGTCCTGGGATTCACGGTCCTGCGGGCCTCCTGTTCAATTGGAGGAGCGCAGGTGCCGGGACTTCGGACACCGCGATTCCAGAGCCAGGCTTCGACGTCGAATCGCGCCGCGGCGGGGTGAGGCAAGGAAGCCGAAGATTATAGCAGGAAATTTCTTTTCGGATCAAACGGCTAATGCCAGCCGTCGGACGACGCGCCCGCCACCCCCGGCTCGCGCACAACGGCGTACGCCCGACCCCGCTCGGTGGCGGCGTCGAGCACGCTGTCGCGTTCCGACCTCGCCAGCGCCGCAATGGCCCGGACGCGGGCATAGAAACGCGGCAGGTTCCCATCCTCCTCGCGCAGCAGCTCACGGAACGCCGGGATGCGGTCGGTGTAGATGCCTACCGCGGCCAGGCTCGCATTGTTGGGCGAGTTCGCGAACCAGCGGTCGTAGCCGGCGAGACCCGGCAGGCCTGCCTTGGCGGCATCGTAGGCCGCCTCCATCGACGCAAAGGCTTCGCGCTTGGCCCGAAGCTTCTCGGCCGGGTCGAGCTCGCTCGCGTAGATCTGCGAAAGCTTCGCCCGCGTCGCGCGCACCAGGTGCCGGAATACCGCCCGCAGCCGATGGGCCCGCGCCGCCTGCGCGTCGAGGACCGGGTTCCTCTGCGCCGCGAGCCAGCGTTCGAGGCCGACCCCCTCGACCGTCGTCGCGAACGATTCGTTGAACACCGAGTCGTCCTTCACGTAGAGCAGCTGGTGCGCGAGTTCGTGGAATACCAGGCGCGCGACCTCGGTTTCCGGCCACCGGATGAACGTCGACAGCACTGGGTCGTCGAACCACCCCAGCGTCGAATACGCGGGCACCCCGCCGACATAGACGTCGTCGCCCTCGGCCTTCAGCTGCACCGCCTCGCGGCGCGCTGCGGACTCGTCGAAATATCCGCGATAGTCGACGCAGCCGGCGATCGGGAAGCACCACTGGCGGGGCGTCAGCGACAGGGCCGGGGTCGCGAACACGCTCCAGGTGACGAAAGGTCGCCCCAGATCCGCGTAGCGCGTGTAGCTGCCGTTGTCCGGGAGTCCCAGATCCCGGCTCGCGAACCTGCGGATCTCCTGCACCTGCGCGAGCCGCGCCGCGAGCGCCGGATCGCCCTTGCCCATCGCCTCCGGGATCGGCTCGCTGCGGGCGAGCAGGTCGAGCTGCCCGGCGGCGCCCTGCCAGTAGTAATCGATCGAATCGAGGCCCGCGCAAGCCGAAAGCATGGCTGCGGCCGCGATCCCGACCGCGACGGTGCGCAGCGACCCCCGGCGGCGCCGGGGCGCGCCCCGCCCGCGCCACGCCGGCCTCGCGGCGTGCGGGCTAGCGCGCAAGGTAGCGCGCCAGGCGCGCAACGCCGTCCTCGAGCTTGCGCTCGTCGATCGTGTACGCGAGGCGGACGTGGTGCTGCGCGCGATGGCTCCCGAAATCGATGCCCGGCGTGAACGCGACGCCGGCGCCCTCCAGGACGTCGCGACAGAATGCCTCGCTGTCGTTGCAGAAGCGGGAGCAATCGGCGTAGACGAAGAAGCCGCCGCTGGGCAGCACCGGGATGCCGAATCCGAGCTGGCGTAGTGCAGGCACGAGGAAGTCTCGGCGGGCCTCGAATGCCCGTCGCCGCTGTTCGACCACGTCGATCGTCGCCGGTTCGAAACAGGCGAGCGCCGCGCGCTGCGACAGGGTCGGAGGCGATATGTAGAGATTCTGCGCGAGTTTCTCGAGGTCGCGGACGTAGCGCTCGGGGGCGACGACCCAACCGAGCCTCCAGCCGGTCATGTTGAAGTATTTCGAAAAGCTGGAGATCACGAATGCGTCGTCGGCGAATTCCAGCACGCTGGCGGCGCGTTCGCCGTAGGTGAGGCCCAGGTAGATCTCGTCGACGATCAGCTGCCCGCCACGCGTCTCGACCGCTGCCGCGATCCTGCGCATTTCGTCGCCCGGGACCGTCGTTCCGGTCGGGTTCGACGGCGACGCGATCAGCGCGCCGCACGTTGCGGCACTCCAGTGCTGCTCGACGAGGGCGGCCGTCAGCTGATAGCGGGATTCGGGACCGACCGGGATGGCGACCGGCTGGCCCTCCAGCACGCGGACGAAATGGCGATTGCAGGGATAGCCGGGATCGGCGAGCAGGATCTGCTGGTCGCGATCGACCAGCAGCCCCATCACCAGCAGCAGTGCGGCCGACGACCCGGACGTGACGACCACCCGTCCCGGGTCGACAGCCACCCCGTAGTGGTCGGCGTAGTGGCGGGCGATGGCCTCGCGCAACTCGGGCAGGCCCAAGGCCGACGTGTAGTAGACGCCGCCATCGACCAAGGCGCGCCGTGCCGCGTCGAGCACCGGCTGCGGCGTCGGGAAATCGGGCTCGCCGATCTCCATGTGGATGACGCTGCGCCCCGCCGCCTCGAGTGCCCGGGCGGCCGTCTGCACCTCCATCACGTGGAATGGCGCGATGGCGGCGACGCGCGCGGCGAGGCTGTGGCGGGATTCCATCGAAAGGCCTAGTGCGAACCCAGTGCAAAAGGCGCTATCGTACCGCCATCGTGTCTCCTGCCCGCCCCGCAACCGCGCCCGACAACGTCCGCGAGGTCCGCGCCCGCCCCGCGATCCCGCCGGCGGGTCTCGCCTCGGTCGCACGCCGGCTGGGGTGCGTGGCCGCGGCCGCAGCCGTCCTCGTGACCCCGGTCGCCGCCTGGGCGGGGCTCTACAAATGCGCGCTCGACAACGGCGGCGTCACCTACCAGCAGGACCCGTGTCCGCCGGGCAAGGAGCTGCGCGACTTCGCCCGCGACCCTGCCAACGTCTCGGTCGTGCCGTTCGCGCTCGCGCCGGGAACCGAGACGCGCAACGCGACTGCAGCTGCCGATTCGAGGGCGCCGCGCGCGAAGACCGAACGCAAGGCGCGCAAGCAGGCCGGGGACAAGGGGAACGCCGCCGAACGCAAGTTCCTGTTCCCCGGCATCAGCGAGGGCGAGGTCGTGGCGCGCGTCGGTCGACCCGACATGTCGACGGGCAGCGGCGGCAAGACCACGCGCTGGACCTACATGCCCGCACCCGAGGACCCGGCCACGATCACGATGCTGACCTTCAGGTTCGGCCGGTTGATCGAGGTCGAGCGAAAGGTCGTCCCGCCTCGATGAGCGCATTCGCGATCCCCCCAGCATGAGAGCGCTGGTCCAGAGGGTGCGCGAAGCGAGCGTCCGTGTCGACGGCAGGGTCACCGCCGCGATCGGCGTCGGGCTGCTCGTCCTCGCCGGCATCGGCATCGACGACACCGTCGACGACCTCCAGTGGGTGGCGCGCAAGCTCGTGGATCTGCGGATATTCGACGACGAGCAGGGCGTCATGAACCGGTCGCTTCGCGACGTCGAAGGCGCGGTTCTGGCCGTGTCGCAGTTCACGCTCTACGGATCGACGCGCAAGGGCAATCGTCCCTCCTGGTCGGCGGCGGCCCCGCCGCAGATTGCGCGCCCGCACTTCGAGGCGTTCGTGCTGGCGCTCGCGGAGCGCATCGGCAAGCCGGTCCCCACCGGGGTCTTCGGCGCGCAGATGCAGGTAGCGCTCGTCAACGACGGGCCGGTGACGCTCTGGCTCGACTCGCGCAGGCGCGACTGACCGACCGCTCGTCCCGCGCTAGAAGGCGAAATAGGGCCCGTTGCCTCCCGGGGTGCTGCGTCCCTCGATCGCAGTGTAGACGCTGCGCCCGAAGAAGAAGGGCAGGCCCCAGGCGAATGTCGCGCTGTCCCCGCCGGGACCGCCGACGTCGTCGAACGCATAGAAGTTGTAGTTCGCAGCGAACAACTGGTCGACGTTGCCGATGGTGAAGCTGACGGCGCTGCTGCGCGCATTCGTTCCCTGCAGCGTGGCGCCGAGCGTCTGCGGCGTGGCGGGGCAATAGAAGCCGATGGCCAACCCCACGCAGGAGGGGTAGGCCTGTTGCCCGAAGGCGAATAAGCTCGTGCCGGCATCGATGTAGCTGTTCGTGTAGGTCCGGCCGTTCCAGACGGTGACGATGTTGCCAGTGCCGGGATCCGTCGTCAGTACCGTCGCCGCACCCAGCGCGTTGTCGCCCTGGGTGCCGATGCCGAAGATCAGCGAGCCGGTCGCGGTGGCCGCCCCGGTGGCGGGAAGCAGCGGCAGCTGGACGATGACGCCGTTGTTGTCCGAGGCGAAGAGCGCGACCGGATTCTGCAGCTGCTGCGCGAGCGGGACCTGCAGCGGCGTGCAGCCGCTCGGCGGACACGTGTAATAGGTGCCCGGGATCGCGGCCTGCGCGCAGGCCCCGCCGCAATCCTGCAGGAACACCCCTACGCCGAGCAGCCCATTGGCGCCGAAACTCTGGACCGTATTCTCCGGGGGGCCGCTGGCCGAGCAGCTGGCGGGTATCGACGGAAAGCCGGCGTCGCCGATGATCTGGATCGGAACGCCTCTGGCCTGCTCGCCGGCGATGCGGATGTCCGCCGAGCGCACCGATCCGAAGCTGTAGCCGTCTGCGAACTGAGCGCACTCGGCGACCGGGTTGCCACTGGCGTCGACCTGCTGCGGGAGGGCGAGCGACGGCGAGAGGACCGACGCGAGGATCCTGAGCCCGGTCGAGCCGGTGTCGACCTGGACATGATCGATGGTCTGGCAATTGGCGCTGGAGCCCGGTGCGCAGATCGTGACGCTGACGTAGGCAAGGTCCGGGATCTGGGCGGGCCCGCCATCGACGACCAGCGACTGCACGTTCGGCGTCGGCTGGTTCGAAGAGCTGCCGCCGCCCCCGCCGCAGGCCGCAAGCGACAGCAGCACCGCGAGCGCAGGCACGCTCAAGAGCCGGTGCCGGCGGCCGATCGTCATTGGACGTCCTCGGGCGAAACGCCCGGCGGCATGCTCTGCGGCAGGTACGCCCTGCCTGCGAAGGAACGCATGTGGCCCGTCGACTCGACGACGAGGCCCGGCGCGACCACGACGACCGGCGCGCGGCGCGTGCGCCTCGTCGCCGCGGCCCCGAGGTACTGGTCGAAATAGGGCCCGAGCAGCTGGCGCAGGTCGGGCATCGACGATCCCTGCCAGGCCACGCCGAAGACGACCCCCGAGGGCGCGACGTATTCGCGCACGGTCGCCCGCGAGTCGGCCTTGAGCTCATGAACACTGAATCGCGCGCCGCGCTTCGTCTTCAGCACCCCGTGCATCTGCGCCTGATCGAGCTCGACCGTCGCTTCGGTGCCGCCCAGCGTCGCGCGCGCGAGAGGTGCCACGGCCAGCAGCGCCAGTGCGGCAACGGCGGCGATGGCGCCCGCAGTGCGTTCGGGAAAGTGGATCATGATTACGGCCGAGACTGGAGGCGATTATGCAATGGCTGGATGCGGATTTCGAGCCGGTGCGCTAGAGCCGGTATGCGGCTTTTGCGAGGCCGTGCGCGAGCGCCGGCGCGAGTTCGAAAGCCTCGTCCTCGCCGAAGCGATGCTCGACCACGCAGGTCGCGAGGAAGCGGCACGCGACCCGGCGCCACACGTCGTGGCGCGCCGGAATCGACAGGAAAGCCCGCGTGTCGTCGTTGAACCCGACGGTGTTGTAGAAGCCCGCGGTCTCGATCGCCTGTTCGAGGAACCGCAGCATTCCCTGGTAGCTGTCGTGGAACCACCACGGCGGCCCGAGCCGCAACGCGGGGTAATGCCCGGCGAGCGGCGCAAGTTCGCGCGCGTAGGTGGTCTCGTCGAGCGTGAACAGGATCAGCGTGAAATCGCGCTCGTTGCCGTAGCGGTCGAGAAGCGGCTTCAATGCGCCGACGTAATCGGTTCGCATCGGGATGTCCGCGCCCTTGTCTCGACCGAAACGAGCGTGCACGAGCGGATTGTGGTTGCGGAAACTGCCCGGATGGATCTGCATCACCAGGCCATCGTCGAGACTCATCCGCGCCATCTCGGTGAGCATCTGGGCGCGGAATGATTCCGCCTCCTCGGCCGTGATGGTTCCCTGCAGTGCGCGATCGAGCAGGCGCTGGCATTCGGCCGTGCCGAGATCGAGCGTGCGCGCGGTCGGATGGCCGTGGTCGGTGGAGGTCGCACCCATCGAGCGGAAGAACGCGCGGCGGGCGCGGTGGGCGGCGAGGTAGCCGTTCCACGTCGCCGTGTTCTCTCCGGTCAGGGCGCCCAGTTGCGCGACGTTGCCGGCAAAGCCCTCGAACTGCGGATCGACGACCGGATCGGGGCGGTACGCAGTCAAGACCCGACCCTTCCAGCCGCTGTCGCGGATCTTCCGGTGGTGGGACAGCGGGTCGAGCGGCGATTCGGTCGTTGCGATCACCTCGATGTTGAAGCGCTCGAACAGCGCGCGCGGCCGGAACGCAGGGTCGCGCAGGCACGCCTCGATGCGATCGAAATAGCGATCTGCGCTCTCCGGGGTCAACCGTTCGTCGATGCCGAAGACCGTATGGAACGCGTGATCGAGCCACAGCCGCGTCGGCGTGCCCCTGAACAGGTGATAGTGGCCGGCGAACGTCCGCCAGATCGCCCGCGGATCGTAGGGCCGGCCTTCGGTTGCGGGGGCATCGGGCCGGCGCGGAATGCCGAGGTCCTCGAGGCGCACGCCCTGGCTGTAGAGCATCCTGAACACATAGTGGTCGGGGACGATCAGCAGTGCGGAGGGATCCGGGAACGGTGCATCGTCGGCGAACCACTGCGGGTCGGTATGCCCGTGCGGACTGACGATCGGGAGGTTGTGCACGGTCGCGTAAAGCGATCGCGCGAGACCGCGAGTCGCCGGATCGGCAGGAAACAGGCGGTCGGGATGCAGGTCGAGGGGAATCATGGGTCGATGCTCGTGTTCGGGATGAATTCTGCCGCGGAGCCCGCGCCGAAGCTGCCGGTCGAAGGCCCCCCGGTCGCCGCAGCGCTGTGGATCACCGCCGCACTGCGCGGGCGACCGTGCGCGCCGCGCCGTCGGTGCAGAGCATGGTCAGCCAGCGGATGACCGGCCCGGTGAATCGCACGTCGTTCGGCAGGTCGTCGCCGAAGATCGCCGAGCATGACAGCAGGCCGCGCGCGTACGCCGCCGGATCCCTGCCCGACTCCGCGGCGACCGCCGCAAAGCGCGTCGCCAGCGGATCGGACACGCTGATCGGCTGCCCCTTTTCGTCGTCGCCACGCACGTAGCGCATCCAGCCTGCGACCGCCAGTGCGGCGAGTTCCGCGGGCCGGCCGGCGGCGAGGTTGGCACGCACCGTCGCGAGGATGCGCTGCGGGAGCTTCTGCGAGCCGTCCATCGCGATCTGCTGCGTTCGATGCGGCAGCGCCGGGTTCGCGAACCGCTGCACCAGCGCCTCGCGATATGCGGCGAGATCGATACCCGCCGGCACGGCGAGCGTCGGCGACGCTTCCTCCGCAGTGAACCGGCGCATGAAGCTCGCGAAATCGGGTTGCGCGGCGACCTGGTAGATGAATTCGTGTCCGGCGAGAAAGCCCAGGTACGCGAATGCCGAATGGCTCGCGTTGAGCAACCTGAGCTTCATCGACTCGAACGGTGCCACGTCATCGGTGAACGTCGCACCTGCGATCTCCCACGCCGGCCGAT
>DATGDG010000094.1:0-3451 GCA_035311025.1 Casimicrobiaceae bacterium | reverse complement strand
TTCCGGCTGCGGCCCGACGTGGTGCTCAGCATGGGCGGCTACGTCGCGTTCCCGGGCGGCATGATGGCCTCGCTGCTCGCGCGCCCGCTCGCGGTCCACGAGCAGAACGCGATCGCAGGCCTCGCCAACCGCGTGCTCGCGAGCGTCGCCGACAAGACGATGGTCGCGTTTCCCGGGGCGCTCGCGCACGCCGAGTGGACCGGCAATCCGGTGCGCGCCGAGATCGGCGCGCTCGAGGAGCCCGCGGCGCGCTACGCCGGCCGCAGCGGCCCGCTGCGCCTGCTGGTCGTGGGCGGCAGCCTCGGCGCGCAGGCGCTCAACGACGCCGTCCCCGCGGCGCTCGCCAAGCTGCCCGAGGCGTCGCGCCCGATCGTCGTCCATCAGGCCGGCGAGCGTCACATCGATGCGCTGAAGGTTGCGTATGCGAATGCGGGGTTTGCCGCCGAGTGCGTCGCGTTCATCGACGACATGGCGCGCCGCTACGCCTGGGCCGACCTCGTCGTGTGCCGCGGCGGCGCGTTGACGGTGGCCGAGCTCGCCGCAGTGGGCCTGGGCGCAATCATCGTGCCGCTGCCCGGCGCGATCGCCGACGAACAGAGCGCCAACGCGAAGTTCCTGCTCGACGCCGGGGCCGCGATCGTGATGGCGCAATCCGAGCTGACGGCACCCGATGCGCCGCTGACGGGCGTGCTCAGCGCATTGACGCGCTCGCACGCGCTGACGATGGCGACGGCCGCGCATGCGGTCGGCAAGCGCGACGCCGCCGACCGCGTCGCCGACGCCTGCATCGCATTGGCCGGGGGCTGACCGATGCGCCACAAGGTCAAGCACGTGCACTTCGTGGGCATCGGCGGCGCCGGCATGAGCGGCATCGCCGAAGTGCTCGCGACCCAGCGCTATCGGGTCTCGGGCTCGGACCTTGCGGAGAATGCGGCGACGCGGCGGCTGCGGGCGCTGGGCATCGACGTCGCGATCGGTCACCGCGCAGGTAACGCCGACGGCGCCGACGCGGTGGTCGTGTCGACGGCCGTCGCGGCCGACAACCCGGAAGTGATTGCCGCGCGCGAGCGCGGCGTGCCGATCGTCCCGCGCGCGCTGATGCTGGCCGAGCTGATGCGCCTGAAGCAGGGCATCGCGGTCGCCGGCACCCACGGCAAGACGACGACGACGAGCCTGATCGCATCGGTGCTGGCCGAAGGCGGCCTCGACCCGACGTTCGTCATCGGCGGCAGGCTGCTTTCCGCCGACGCCAATGCGCGGCTGGGGACCGGCGATTTCCTGGTCGCGGAGGCCGACGAGTCGGACGCGTCGTTCCTCTACCTGTCGCCGGTGATCGCGGTCGTCACCAACATCGACGCCGACCACCTCGAGACCTACGGACAGGATTTCGGCAAGCTGAAGCGCGCGTTCGTCGATTTCGTCCAGCGGCTGCCGTTCTACGGCGTCGCGGTGCTGTGCCTCGACGATCCCAACGTCCGGGCGATCGTTCCCGAGATCGCCAAGTCGATCGTCTCCTACGGGCTGTCGGAAGACGTCGCGCTGCGCGCGGTCGACCTTCGCAACGCGGGCGGGCGCATGCGCTTCGTCGCGCAGGGCCCGTCGGGGGACCCGTTGGCGGTCGAGCTTGCGCTTCCCGGGGTGCACAACGTCAGGAACGCGCTCGCCGCGATCGCCGTTGGGCGCGAGGTCGGCGTCGACGACGCCGCGATCGCGCGGGCGCTCGCGGAATTCAAGGGCGTCGGCCGGCGCTTCCAGCGCCACGGCGAGGTCGCGATTCCCGGTGGCGGCAGTTTCACCCTAATCGACGACTACGGCCACCATCCGGTCGAGATGGCGGCGACGATCAGCGCGGCGCGCGAGAGCTTCCCCGGCAGGCGCATCGTCCTCGCGTTCCAGCCGCATCGCTACACGCGCACCCGCGACCTGTTCGAGGATTTCGTGCGGGTGCTGTCGAGCGTCGACGCGCTGGTGCTGGCCGACGTCTATCCGGCCGGGGAATCGCCGATCGTCGCGGCCGACGGCCGCGCGCTGGCCCGCGCGATCCGCGTCGCGGGCCGGGTCGAGCCGGTGTTCGTCGAATCGGTCGGAGGGGTCGCGCAGGCGGTTCGCGACATCGTCCGCGACGGCGACGTCGTCGTCACGATGGGCGCCGGCTCGATCGGAACGGTCGCTGCCCAGTTGAGCAGCCCGTCGAGCGCCGCATGATCATGAACGAGCCCCTCGCTTTCGCCGGCCTGCGCGGGACCCTCGCGCGCGACGCCTCGCTCGCCCATCACACCAGCTGGCGCGCGGGCGGGCCGGCGGACGTCCTGTACCTGCCCGCGGATCGCGACGACCTGGCGGAATTCCTGCGCCAGCTGCCGGCCACCGAGCCGGTGACGGTGATCGGGCTCGGCAGCAACGTCCTGGTGCGCGACGGCGGCGTGCGAGGCGTGGTCGTCGTGATGCACGCTCCGGGCGCCGCGCTCGCGGTCGCCGATGGCCTCGTCTACGCCGAGGCGGGACTTGCCACGCCCAAGCTCGCGCGCTTCGCCGCGACCCACGGCTGCGCCGACGCCGAATTCCTGGCCGGAATCCCGGGCACCGTCGGCGGCGCGCTGGCGATGAATGCCGGCTGCTACGGCGGCGAGACCTGGGACTACGTCGTTCGCGTCGAGACGCTCTCGCGCAATGGCGGCTTCGTCGTGCGCCTGCCCTCCGACTATGCGATCGGTTACCGCAGCGTCAGGAATCTCGACGGATCGGCGCCGACCGGGATCTTCACCGCCGCGTGGTTCCGCTTCCCGCAGGGCGATTCGGTCGCGGCGCGGATGCGGATCCGCTCGCTGCTCGCGAGCCGGATCGCCACCCAGCCGCTGGCACTGCCCAACGCCGGCAGCGTGTTCCGCAATCCGCCCGGCGACTACGCTGCGCGGCTGATCGAGTCCTGCGGTCTCAAGGGGTTTGCCATCGGCGATGCGCGCGTGTCGGACAGGCACGCGAACTTCATCGTCAATCCGCAGCGGCGGGCGCGCGCGTCGGATATCGAGGCGCTGATCGTGCACGTGCGCGACACGGTGCGCGCGGCCACCGGCGTGGACCTCGAGCCCGAGGTCCGGATCATCGGCGAAGCGGGGAGCGCGCGTTGACCGGCGCAGCCGACGAATTCGGGAAGGTCGCGGTGCTGATGGGCGGACCTTCGGCCGAGCGCGAGATCTCGCTGATGTCGGGCAAGGCGGTGCTCGCGGCGTTGCGCGAGCGCGGCGTCGATGCGCATCCGTTCGATCCGGCCGAGCGCAACCTGTTCGATCTTGCCGGCGAAGGCTATTCGCGCGTGTTCATCGCACTGCACGAGCGCTTCGGCGAGGACGGCACCGTGCAGGGCGCGCTAGAGACGCTGAAGATTCCCTACACCGGCAGCGGCGTCATGGCCTCCGCGCTGGCGATGGACAAGTGGCGCACCAAGCTCGTG
>DATGDG010000093.1:0-2486 GCA_035311025.1 Casimicrobiaceae bacterium | reverse complement strand
TCAAAGCGCTGTACGCAGCGCGACAGGAAGCCCGCGTTCTTCTCGGGCTCGAGCGGCGTCCCTTCGCGGTAGAGCTCCTCCGGTGCCCTGGCATCGACGTCGATCCTGCAGAACCTCTCGACGTCGAGCAGCATGCCGACGTCGAGCACGGCCATCCGGCGATTGCGGCCGAAAGCCACCGTGCGCGGACGCTCGCCGACGGCCACGCTGTTGTCGAGAAACTCGAAATGGACGTCCTTGTCGTCGCGCTCGACCCAGGTGAAGAACAGGTCGGGCATTCCCGAGTACGCCTCGACGGCGTGGGCGAGCGTATCGTCGACCGCCTTGTAGCGCCCGACGTCGAGGCCGCGCTTCCACGCACGCTCGACGAGCATCTCCGGGGGCGCGATCATGAAGAACAGGTAGACCAGCTGGCCGAAACGCGTCAGCAGGTTGCTGCCGGCTTCGTTCGAATCCGGCGCGAAGCTGTCGAACCGGAAGCGGTCGATCAGCAGATGCGGCATCTCGCCGCTGCCCGCCTTGCGTGCCATGTAGCGATCGAGCTTGTGGTCGATGATCTGCAGCTCCTCGCCGCTGAATGCGCCCCCGTAGCGGAATGCGGCCCCGAGCCTGCCGTAGTCGATCAGCTGCTTGCGCCAGATGTCGGGGCTGATCAGCGCGAATTCGGCCCAGTTCACCCCGATGTCGCCGGCGAGCTTCTTCTGCAGCGGCCGCAACGTGCTCTTGCCCGAGGCCGACGGCCCCTTGGTGTTCATGACGACCGGCCGCTCCTGCGGCGGCAGCAGCATGTAGCCGTCCGCCCGCACCGCGTCGGCGACGCAGCCGTCGATCAGTCGGCCGATTCCTTCGCTCGCGAACTCGTTGCACGCGAGGTCGACGGCAAGTGAAGCGATGAGGTCGCGGCTGCCCCAGATGCGCCCGTGGCGTATGAGGACGGCCGACATCACCTTGGCCAGGGCACGCGACGCCGCACGTTCGATCGCGGTCGCTCCCTCGCGCGCAGCGGCCCGCCACTCGGCGACCAGTCGCGCCTGCGCGTCGTCGTCGGTTTCCGGCGCCGCGGCCACGTGGCGGGCGGACGAGAAGAACCGCCACATTCGCGCGCGCGCCGGCGTCGGCGGTGCCGGAGCGGCAGAAACGCCAGGCAGGGGCAACGCACGCCCGATCTCGCGGTCGATGAGCGCGGCGAGGTCGCGGCGCGCGTCGGCGTAGATCGACGCCACCTCGTCCATCCGCGGCTCGACGTGCCGGGCGAGGATCCTGCCGGTGATCCTGCGGAAATTGATGCCCAGGTCCTCGATCTTCAATCCGTCGGGGACCGACAGGTCGGCCGTCACCCGGATCAGCAGCTCGTGGAGTGCGAGCCGCTGCGGACGGAAGGCGACCACCTCGCCATAGCCGAGGCCGGTCAGGTCGCGCAGTTCGCGCGCCTTGGCGATCCCCGTGTAGACGTTCTCCGGCCGCAGGATCGTGCACTGGTCGCGCAGCGCATCGGGCACCTCCGATCGGATGCCCGGGTTCCACGGCCCGAGCGCGAGATCCCCGGCGGTCTGCGCCGTGATCACACCGCGCCCCTGCGTCCGGCCCGCCGCGGATGGCCCGTCATATAAGAGATGCTGATGGATCGGATAAGAAATGCGAAGTGGTGCCTATGGTCACCCCTCCGTAGCATACCTTCAGGGGCTTGCCGCCGGCAGCGTTGCCGGCCGTGACGCCCCTCCACCCAAAACGAGGGGAAGTCGATGAAGATCGCGATCGTCGGGGCAGGTGCCGTCGGGGGCCTGGTCGGGGCCCGGCTGGCGCTGGCCGGAGAGGAGGTCACGTTCATCGCGCGTGGCGCGAATCTGGACGCGATCCGCCGGAACGGCGTCAGGCTGATCATGGGCGATGGAACCGAGCAGGTGGCGAAGAACCTCGTCGCGACCTGCGATTATGGCGCGGCGGGGGCGCAGGACCTCGTGATCCTCGCCCTCAAGGCGCACCAGGTCGAAGCGGTCGCCAACGACGTGCCCAGGCTGTTCGGACCTGACACCGCCGTGATCACGATGCAGAACGGCATCCCGTACTGGTACTTCCAGAAGCACGGGGGCGACTTCGACGGCACACCCGTCCACAGCGTCGACCCGAACGGCATCATCGCCAAGCGCATACCTGCCGAGCGGGTCATTGGCTGCGTCGTCTATCCGGCATCCGAGCTGGTCGCGCCGGGTGTGGTCAGGCACATCGAGGGCAACCGCTTTCCGGTGGGCGAGCTCGACGGGTCGATCACCGAGCGCGTCACGCGGGCGTCGCAATGCCTGATCAACGCAGGATTCAAGGCTCCGGTGCTGGAGGACATCCCCGCCGAGATCTGGCTCAAGCTGTGGGGCAACCTGACGTTCAATCCGATCAGCGCGCTCGCGCGCGCAACGCTGGTCGACATCTGCCGCTATCAGCCGACCCGCGAACTCGCGGCAGCGATGATGACCGAAGCCCAGGCGGTCGCC
>DATGDG010000092.1:0-1694 GCA_035311025.1 Casimicrobiaceae bacterium | reverse complement strand
GCCTCGGGGTCCTTGAACAGGCCGTATTCCTTGAGGATCGTGCGCGCCAGCAGCGCGACGATCACGAGGGCGAACACCAGGCCGATCAGGCCCAGCCACCCCTTCTGACGATGCGGGAACGCCATGGCGCCCTCCCCGATGCAGGCCGACGGTCCAAGTATACCGTCGGCCCGGCGCGGGCAGGTTCCGGCGCCACCCCGGCAGCTCCTCGCTTGCGCGCCGGCCGCGCCTCAGTTGGGGTCTCGGTTGCGTCTCGGTTGCGGCTCAGTTGCGGGACTGGTCGACCAGCCGGTTCTTCCCGATCCAGGGCATCATCGAGCGCAGCTTCTGCCCGACCTGCTCGATCGAGTGCTCGGCCGTGAGCCTGCGGCGCGACTTCAGCACCGGCGCGCCGGCACGGTTCTCGAGGATGAAGTCCTTCGCATACTCGCCGGTCTGGATCCGTGTCAGGACCTCGCGCATCGCGCGCTTGGTCTCGGGCGTGACGATCTTCGGCCCCGTCACGTATTCACCGTATTCGGCGTTGTTGGAGATCGAATAGTTCATGTTGGCGATGCCGCCCTCGTAGATCAGGTCGACGATCAGCTTGACCTCGTGCAGGCACTCGAAATACGCCATCTCCGGCGCATACCCGGCCTCGGTCAGCGTCTCGTAGCCGGCCTTGATCAGCTCGACCAGCCCGCCGCAAAGCACGGTCTGCTCGCCGAACAGGTCGGTCTCGGTCTCCTCGCGGAAGTTGGTCTCGATGACGCCGGCGCGCGCGCCGCCGATCGCCGCCGCGTACGACAGCGCGACGTCGCGCGCCTTGCCCGACGCGTCCTGGTGGACCGCGATCAGCATCGGCACGCCGCCACCCGCGGCATACGTCGAGCGCACCGTGTGGCCCGGCGCCTTGGGCGCGACCATCACGACGTCGAGGTCGGCGCGCGGCACGACCTGCCCATAGTGGATGTTGAAACCATGCGCGAAGGCGAGCACCGCCCCCTTGCGGATGTTGGGCTCGACCTCGGTGCCGTAGACGGCAGCGATGCTCTCGTCGGGCATCAGCATCATCACGACGTCGGCGCCCTTGACGGCGTCGCCGACCTCGGCGACCTTGAGCCCGGCCTTCTTCGCCTTGTCCCAGGATGCCCCGCCCTTGCGCAGCCCGACCGTCACCTTGACGCCCGAGTCGTGCAGGTTCTGCGCATGGGCGTGCCCCTGCGAACCGTAGCCGACGATCGTCACCTTCTTGCCCTTGATCAGCGAAAGGTCGGCGTCCTTCTCGTAGTAAACCTTCATCGTGTGGTCCTCTTCGTTGTCGTTTACCCCCACCCGCCCTTCGGGCACCCTCTCCCCTCCGGGGAGAGAGCGGCGGCGAGGGGATGTCCTAGATCCGCAATATCCGCTCGCCGCGCCCGATCCCGGATGCCCCGGTGCGGACGGTCTCGAGGATCACGCCCGGCTCGATCGCCTGCAGGAAGGCGTCGAGCTTCGAACCCGTTCCGGTCAGCTCGATCGTGTAGCTCTTGTCGGTGACGTCGAGGATGCGCCCGCGGAAGATGTCCGCGAGCCGCTTCATCTCGTCGCGGTCCTTGCCGGCCGCGCGCACCTTGACCAGCATCAGCTCGCGCTCGATGTGGCTGCCCTCGGTCAGGTCGACGACCTTGACGACCTCGACCAGCTTGTTCAGCTGCTTGGTGATCTGCTCGATC
>DATGDG010000091.1:0-8616 GCA_035311025.1 Casimicrobiaceae bacterium | reverse complement strand
CCCGGGCGAGCAGCTCGTCTGCCCGCGACTCCGATGCCGGGGTCTGGTCGATCGCGAAATAGCCGGTGTTGCGCAATCCCTCGACCAGGCTGCGCGAGAACTCGCTGTGGTCGTAGTCGACGACCGCGGTCGGGAGCGACTTCGGATCCATGTTGATCGCGTACCCGAACAGCACGACCTGCAGGATCGGAATGCCGACGATCATCGCGAACGTCAGCCGGTCGCGGCGCATCTGCACGAATTCCTTGAGCGCGATCGCCCAGATGCGGGCAAGCGAGAACCCGGCCGTCCGGCGCGCCGCCGTGTCAGCCGACATTGTCCGGCGCCCCCTGCATCAGGCTCACGAATACGTCCTCCAGCGAGGTCTGCGAGGAGGCGACGTCGAACCCGCCGCGGGCGGCGACGCTCTCCAGTGCGCGAGCGAGCGCGCCCGCGTCGCGGCCCGAAACGCGCAAGGTCGCGCCGAAGGGGATGACGGTGTCGGTCTCGGGCCACCCGCGCATTTCCTGCGCGAGCAGCGCCAGCGCGCGCTCCCCGCCGGCGCCCCGGGCCGAGACCACCCACGCCGTCAGCCCGGAGTGCTCGATCACGTCCTCGGCGGTGCCTTCGACCAGCAGCTTTCCGAAAGCGATGTACGCGAGCCGGTGGCAACGCTCCGCTTCGTCCATGTAGTGCGTGCTCACGAGCACCGTGATGCCCTCCGCCGCGAGGTCGTGGATCCGCTCCCAGAAGTCGCGGCGCGCCTTGGGGTCGACACCCGCCGTCGGCTCGTCGAGCAGCAGCAGTCGCGGCGAGTGAAGCGTGCAGCTCGCCAGTGCCAGCCGCTGCTTCCATCCGCCCGACAGCGTTCCCGCCAGCTGCCTGCGCCTCGCAGTGAGGCCGAGCTGATCGAGCGTCGCCGCCACGGCGTCCTTGCGACCCGGAACGCCGTACATGCGGGCGACGAAATCGAGGTTCTCCTCGATCGACAGATCGTCGTAGAGGCTGAAGCGCTGCGTCATGTACCCGACCTCGCGCTTGATCGCCGCGGCCTCCCGCCGCAGGTCGTAGTCGAGGCAGGTTCCCTCGCCGCCGTCGGGGGTCAGCAATCCGCACAGCATTCGGATGGTCGTCGTCTTGCCGCTGCCGTTGGGTCCGAGGAAGCCGAAGATCTGGCCGCGCTCGACGCGGATCGAGAAATTGTCGACGACCGCGCGACCGCCGTAGCGCTTGGTCAGACCGCGGACGTCGATGGCGGCGGGCGGCGGGGACGACGCGACGCTCCCATTACCGCTCGCGGGAGAGCCCCGGGACGAGGGCTGGACCGTCATCGCGCGGCGCCCGCCAGCGTCACCTCGACCGGAAGCCCCGGATGCAGCGCCGGGTCCGGAACGTCGGGACGCGCCTCGACCAGGTAGACGAGCTTCGCCCGGCTCTGGCGGCTGTAGATGACCGGCGGCGTGTACTCGGCCTGAGGCGAGATGTAGCGAATCCGCGCGGCAATGTCACGGGCGCAACCATCGCAGCGGACGGTGACGGCGTCACCGGTCCTGATCGTCGCGAGCCGGGTCTCCGGCACGAAGAAGCGGACCTTCACGTTGCCCGGCGGCAGCACAGACACCACCGGAGCGCCCGCCGCGACCCATTCGCCGGGGCGGTACAGCGTGTCGTCGACCAGCCCGGCAACCGGCGCTGCCTGCGATTTCTGGTCGATGCGCCACTGCGCCTGGGCGAGCGCATCGCCCGCCGCCTTGACCTCGGCCTGCGCAGCGGCGATCGCATCGCTGCGTGCGGGCAGGTTCGCGATGCGGACCTGTTCGCGAAGCTCCGCGACCTGCGCCCGGTTGCGATCGCGGGCCGCGACGGCGGCGT
This sequence comes from Casimicrobiaceae bacterium, assembly GCA_035311025.1. Taxonomy (GTDB): domain Bacteria; phylum Pseudomonadota; class Gammaproteobacteria; order Burkholderiales; family Casimicrobiaceae; genus VBCG01. The sequence continues at coordinate 6,765 of DATGDG010000091.1, read as the reverse complement.
CGAGCTGCTGGGGAGGAAGGAACTTGTCCGCAACGAGCTTGCGCGTGCGGACCAGGTCGGCCTCGCTCTGGACGAGCGACGCCTCGGCCTGCGCGAGCTGCGCGCGAACCGCCGCGACCTCGGGCGGCCGGCGTCCTTTCTCGAGATCGGCGAGCGTCGCCTCGGCCTGGTGCATCTGCGCCTCGGCCTGGGCACGCGCGGCGCGCTCCTGCTCGTCCTCGAGCGAGAACAGCGGCGCGCCCTGCTCGACCTGTGCGCCGCGCTCCACCGCGAGCCGCGTCAGCGTTCCCGAGAGCGGCGACGCGACGCGCACGTACTCGCCCTCGACGTAGCCGGCGAAGCCTTGCAAAGGCGCGTCGGAACTGCATCCGGCGAAAGCGACGACGGCCGGGACGAGCGCGAGGAACGCCGCGCGGCGCATGATCAGCGGCCCGCCTTTCTGCCGGTGCGCACCGGCGTCGCGAGCAGGCCGGCCAGCGCGCAGTCGGCACGCTCGGCGATCGCGGCGTCGGTCGCGACGTCCTTCGCGAAGCGCGTCGCGACACCCGGCTTCGCGAGGCCCCGCCCGCCCAGCGAAGCGGCGACGAACAGCGGGGCCGCGACGCCCCCTGCGAGGAACGCGAGCGCCTGCGCGAGCGCCATCGTCTTCAGCACGCCTTCACGCTGGCCGTCCTCGATCAGGTTGCGTATGACGCGAAGGTGCCGGGGCACGTTCGCGCGCAGGAACGCGCCTGCCTGCGGCTCGCCGGAGAGCGCATCGATCATCAGGCGCCTGAGCAGCTGCGCATGGTCGCGCGCGAATCGGCCGAGGACGCACAGCGCGGCGCGCAGTGCATCGACCGCGGGACCGGCGCTCGCGGCGAGCTCGAGGCTCGCGAACATCTCGTCGTAGAGCTGCTGCAGCAGCTGCCTGACGAATTCGTCCTTGTTTCCGAAGTGGTAGTGGAACATGCCGAGGTTGACTCCGGCGCGCTGCGCCACCTTGCGCACCGACAGCCCTGCCGCACCCGTCTGCGGGAAGAGCTCGCGGCCCGCCTTCAGCAGCAGCAGGTCGACGTTGCGCGAGGGACGCGGCATGCGGTTAACTGTACGACTGTTTAATTACACAGTCAACCAGTATCGACGGGCCGCGCCGGCCCGGCGGCCAGCAGCGCGTCGGCGAGGGTCGCGCCCGCGCCGCGAGCCCGAGCGCGGCCAGCGCGGCCTTGAACGAGTCCTGCATGTCCTGCCGCCGACCCGCGACCCGCCGCAGCGGAGGCATCCGCATCTGCCCGTCGGGGCCCATCCAGCAGCGGATCGTGTCGCCGGCCACCAGGGGACGGATCGTCGTCCCGACCTGATGGACCGTGATCCCGAGGTCGGCCGCCGCGTCGTTGTCGAGCCTGACCGAGAGCGCGGGATTGGCGGCCTTGTCGGAGGTTTCGAGGTCGGCGATGCCCGGAACCTTCGCCACCCGGCGCGATGAACGTCGCGACGACCGGGAGCGGGAGCGTCAGGCCGGATTCACGGACCGGAAGCTGGGGCCGCGCCATTGACACCTGGGGCGAGCGGGAATGATAATTTTACGTTTTCCCTTTCACATTCTCCTTTCGGAGGCTCCAGATGCGTGTTGCCCACAGGGTCGGCCTGACGCTCGTCGCCGCGTCGGTCATCGCGATTTACGGTTGCGGCAAGAAGGAAGAGCCGAAAGAGGCCGCGCAGGCGCCGGCGCCGGCACCCACCCCGGCCGTGGAAACGGTCACGATCGGGTCGGCAGGACCGCTGACCGGGGAAATCGCCCACCTCGGCAAGGACAACGACAACGGCGTGCGGCTCGCGATCGACCAGGCCAACGAGAAGCACATCAAGATCGGCGGCAAGGAGGTCAAGTTCGTCGTCGACAGCGAAGACGACCAGGCCGATCCCAAGCTCGGCCCGACGATCGCCCAGAAGTTCTGCGACGAAAAGGCCGCCGGCGTCGTCGGCCACCTGAATTCAGGCGTCACCATTCCCGCGTCGGCCGTCTATCACCAATGCGGCATCCCGATGATCTCCGGCTCGGCGACCAACCCCAAGCTGACCGAGCAGGGCTTCAACAACATCTTCCGCGTCGTCGGTCGCGACGACCAGCAGGGCCCGGCGGTGGCGCAGTACCTGAAGTCGATGAACATCAAGAAGGTCGCGATCGCCGACGACGCCACCGCCTACGGCGAAGGCCTCGCCAACGCGGTCGAGGCGACGCTCAAGTCGGAAGGCGTGCAGATCGTCGCGCACGAGAAGACCAACGACAAGGCGACCGACTTCAAGGCGATCCTCACCAAGATCAAGGGTCGCGCGCCCGATGCGGTCTTCTACGGTGGCATGGACGCCACCGGCGGCCCGATGCTGAGGCAGGCACGCGAACTCGGCATCAAGGCGGTGTTCAGCTTCGGTGACGGCGCCTGCACCGACACGATGCCGAAGCTCGGCGGCGAGAAGAACGTCGAGGGCATGATCTGCTCGCAGGCGGGGCTGCCGGTGGTGGCGGCCTCGAAGGGCTTCCTCGACGCCTACAAGGCCAAGTACAACGTCGATCCGATCATCTATGCCCCGTTCACCTACGATGCCGCAAACCTGCTGATCGCCGCGATGGAAAAGGCCGATTCGACCGATCCGGCCAAGTACCTGCCGGCGCTGCAGAAGATCAGCTACGACGGCGCGACCGGTCACATCGAGTTCGATGACAAGGGCGATCGCAAGAACGCCGAGATCACGATCTTCAAGATGACCAACGACAAGCTCGTCCCGATCGCGGTAGTCAAGGGCGGCAAGAGCGTCTCGTTCGACGACTTCATGAAGACCGAGACTGCCGCGGCCGCTGCTCCGGCAGCCGCGCCTGCTGCGGCATCGGCAATGGCCCCGGCCGAGCCGACGAAGGACGAAGGCAAGAAGTAAGCGACGCAACATCCTCGCAGGACGACGGCGCCCGGGTGGGCGCCGTCTTTTTTTGGGCGGTCCGATCGATGGATCGCCGCGCGCCGATGCGCGTCGCCATGGCGGCGGCGCGGCGGCCGCCCGCGTGCGACAGCCGACTTGAAGCCGGAAGTCCGCAAGACGAGCCCCTTGCCGCCAACGGCCGAAAGGCCGGACAATCGCGCGTCGGAGCGCCGCCCACCGTGGACACCTTCCTCCAGCAACTCGTCAACGGCATCACGCTGGGAAGCGTGTACGCCATCGTCGCGCTCGGCTACACGATGGTCTATGGCATCATCCAGCTGATCAACTTCGCCCACGGCGAAGTCGTGATGATCGGCGCGATGGTCGCGTATTCGGTGATCGCGGCGCTCGTCGGGTCGGGGGTGCACCTCCCGCCGATCGCGATCCTCGCCATCGCGACGCTTTGCGCCATCCCGGCATCCATGGCCGTCGGCTATACGATGGAGCGCGTCGCCTATCGGCCGCTGCGCAACGCGCCGCGGCTCGCGCCGCTGATCACCGCGATCGGCCTGTCGATCATCCTGCAGAACCTCGCGCTGATCATCTGGAGCCGCAGCCCCCTGCCCTACCCGCAGATCATCGACACGGTGACCTATCACCTGACGCCCCACCCCAACGGCGCGACCATCACCAACGTGCAGATCGCGATCGTCGGCCTGTCGATCGTCATGATGGCGGGACTGCTGCTGCTCGTCTATCGCACCAAGCTCGGCATCGCGATGCGCGCGGTCGCGCAGAACGCCCAGGTCGCCGGCCTGATGGGCATCGACATCAACCGCGTGATCTCGATGACGTTCGTGATCGGCTCCGGGCTCGCCGCGGTCGCCGGCGTAATGGACGGCAGCTACTACGGGGTCGCGCACTACCAGATGGGGTTCATCCTCGGGCTCAAGGCATTCTCGGCGGCGGTCCTCGGCGGCATCGGCAACCTGGGCGGCGCGATGCTCGGCGGCCTGCTGCTCGGCGTCATCGAGGCGCTCGGCGCAGGCTACGTCGGCGAGATCACCAACCTCTGCCACCTTTCCGGATGGTCCCATGCGCTGGCGCTGCGCTGCGCGAACGATCCTCATCTCGCCGTGTTCGGCTCGAACTACCAGGACGTTTTCGCCTTCGTCGTGCTGATCCTCGTTCTGGTGTTCCGTCCATCGGGTCTTCTCGGCGAGCGGGTCGCGGACCGGGCCTAGGAGGACACGCGCCCGATGTACAGCCTGTTCGACACCCGCCGGCATCCCGCGCTCGTGTGGGTGGGCGTTGTCCTCGTCTCCGTCGCGCTGATCGGCCTGCCCTGGGTGCTGGCCGGGATCGGCACCGCTTGGGTGCGGATCACCAACCTCGCGGTTCTGTATTGCTTCCTGGCGCTGGGCCTCAACATCGTCGTCGGTTTCGCCGGGCTGCTCGACCTGGGCTACATCGCCTTCTACGGCGTCGGCGCCTACGTCTACGCGCTGCTCGCGAGTCCGCAGTTCGACATCCACCTCCCGTTCTGGGTCATCCTGCCGCTTGGATCGATCCTCGCGTGCGTCTTCGGCATCCTCCTCGGCACCCCAACGCTCAAGCTGCGCGGCGATTACCTCGCGATCGTCACGCTGGGTTTCGGCGAGATCGTGCGGATCTTCCTCAATAACCTGTCGAGCCCTTTCAATCTCACCAACGGCCCGCAGGGAATCACGCTGATCGACCCGTTCCGCATCGACGGCTTCAGCTTCGCCACGACGCAACGGGTGTTCGGCCAGGCGCTCAGCTCGCCGATCAAGTACTACTACTTCCTGGTCGTCGTGTTGCTGGTCGTCATCGTCATCAACCTTCGGCTGCAGAACTCGCGCGTCGGCCGCGCGTGGGAGGCGATCCGCGAGGACGAGGTCGCGGCACGCGCGATGGGCATCAATACGCGCAACATGAAGCTCCTCGCGTACGCGATGGGCGCGTCCTTCGGCGGCATCGCCGGCGGGATATTCGCGGCGATGCAGGGCTTCATCAGCCCCGAGAGCTTCGTGCTGGTCGAGTCGATCATGGTGCTGTCGATGGTCGTGCTGGGCGGCATGGGCAACGTGTTCGGGGTCATCGTCGGAGCGCTCTTGCTGTCGTATGTCCCCGAGGTGCTTCGATACACGGTCGGGCCCGCCCAGCAGGCGGTGTTCGGGCGCACGCTGATCGATCCCGAGGTGTTCCGGATGCTGCTGTTCGGTCTCGCGCTGGTGCTGATGATGCTGTTCCGCCCGGCGGGGATCCTTCCGTCCGCGCTGCGCAAGCGCGAACTCCAGCAGCGGACCGGCCAATGACCGCGCCTCACGCGGTCTCCGGAACCGACGAGCCTCTGCTCGTCGCCCAGGGCGTCACCAAGCGCTTCGGCGGCGTGGTCGCGCTCGACGGTGTTTCGTTCACGATCCGGCGAGGCGAGATCTATGGGCTGATCGGTCCGAACGGGGCAGGCAAGACTTCGCTGTTCAACGTCCTGACCGGAATCTATGCGCCCGATGGCGGGCAGTTCACGTTCGACGGGCACACGCTCGCCGGCCTCAAGCCCAACGAGGTGGCGGAACGTGGTATCGCGCGCACGTTCCAGAACATTCGGCTGTTCGCCAACCTGTCGGCGATCGAGAACGTAATGATCGGTCGCCACGTGCGCACGCACGCAACCGTGATCGGCGCGATCTTCCGCGACGCCCGTACGCGTGCAGAGGAGCGCGCGATCGAGGAGCGCGCCCATGAGTTGCTCGACTATGTCGGGATCGGACGGCGCGCGAATGACCTCGCCAAGCATCTCGCCTACGGCGACCAGCGCAGGCTGGAGATCGCCCGGGCACTCGCGACCGACCCGGGCCTGATCGCCCTCGACGAGCCCGCCGCGGGCATGAACGCGACCGAGACCGCTGGGCTCAAGGGTCTGATCGAGAACATCCGGCGCGACGGTGTCACGATCCTGCTGATCGAGCACGACATGAAGCTCGTCATGAACGTCTGCGACCGCGTGCTCGTCCTCGACTACGGCCGCAAGATCGCCGAGGGGCCTGCCGCCGACGTCCAGAAGGACGAGAAGGTCATCGCCGCATACCTCGGTGGCGAAGTGACGCTCAACCTCAAGGACGCGTGACGGGATGGCCGGAGCCCCGGAACCGCTGCTTGCGCTCGAACGGCTGGCGCTCGCCTACGGCGGCATCCAGGCGGTCAAGGGCATCGACCTCAGCGTCGGCGCAGGCGAGCTCGTGTGCCTGATCGGCGCCAACGGTGCGGGCAAGACGACGACCCTGAAAGGCATCTGCGGGCTGCTGCCGCCGAAGTCGGGCTCGATCCGCTATGCGGGCGAGGACATCGCCGGCCGACGCGCGTTCGAGCTCGTGCGCCGCGGCCTCGTCATGGTGCCCGAGGGCCGCGGCATGTTCGGTGCCCTGACCATCGAGGAGAATCTCGCGATGGGCGCCTACATCCGCGACGACCGGGCGGCGATCCGCCAGGACATCGAGCGCGTGTTCACGCTGTTTCCGCGACTGAAGGAGCGGCGCAGCCAGACCGCAGGCACGCTGTCGGGGGGCGAGCAGCAGATGCTCGCGATCGGCCGTGCACTGATGTCCCGGCCGAAGCTGCTGCTGCTCGACGAGCCGTCGATGGGACTGGCGCCCAAGCTCATCGTCCAGATCTTCCAGATCATCGTGGAGATCAACCAGCAGGGCACGACGATCCTGCTCGTCGAGCAGAACGCCCAGCAGGCGCTCCGGCGGGCCCACCGGGCCTACGTCCTGGAGAGCGGCCAGATCGTGAAGACCGACCGCGCCGCCAGCCTCCTCGCCGACGACTCCGTCCGCCAGGCCTACC
>DATGDG010000090.1:0-11923 GCA_035311025.1 Casimicrobiaceae bacterium | reverse complement strand
GCGTCGCGATCGTCGACGGCCAGAAGCTGATCGACATCGACATCGAGTCGGCCGGCCGCGAATCCCGCAAGAGCAACATCTACAAGGGCGTCGTCACCCGGGTCGAGCCCAGCCTCGAGGCCTGCTTCGTCAACTACGGCGAGGAGCGCCACGGCTTCCTGCCGTTCAAGGAGATCTCCCGCCAATACCTCAAGTCCGCCCGCAAGGGCGGTGACGGCGAGGAAGGTGAAGGCGAGTCGCGTGGCCGCATCCAGGACCAGTTGCGCGAGGGCCAGGAACTGATCGTCCAGGTCGACAAGGACGAGCGCGGCAGCAAGGGCGCCGCGCTGACGACCTACATCTCGCTCGCCGGCCGCTACCTGGTGCTGATGCCGAACAATCCGCGCGGCGGCGGCGTCTCGCGCCGCGTCGAAGGCGAGGAGCGCAACGAATTGCGCGAAGCCGTCTCGTCGCTCGAGGTTCCCGCCGGGATGAGCGTCATCGCGCGCACCGCCGGCATCGGGCGCACGCCCGAGGAACTGCAGTGGGACCTGAACTACCTGCTGCAGCTGTGGCACGCGATCGAGGATGCGGCGAAGCTCCAGTCCGGCGCCTACCTGATCTACCAGGAATCGAGCCTGGTGATACGTGCGATCCGCGACTACTTCCATCCCGACATCGGCGAAATCCTGATCGACACCGAGGCGATCTACGAGCAGGCGCAGCAGTTCATGGGCCACGTGATGCCCGGCAACGTGTCGCGCGTCAAGCTGTACAAGGACGACGTTCCGCTCTTCTCGCGCTTCCAGATCGAGCACCAGATCGAGACCGCGTACGCGCGGCAGGTGCCGCTGCCGTCGGGCGGCGCAATCGTCATCGACCACACCGAGGCGCTGGTCGCCGTCGACGTCAACTCGGCGCGCGCGACCAAGGGCGCCGACATCGAGACGACCGCGTTCAACACCAATCTCGAAGCGGCCGAGGAAATCGCACGCCAGCTGCGGCTGCGCGACCTGGGCGGCCTGATCGTCATCGACTTCATCGACATGGAAAGCGCGAAGAACCAGCGCGAAGTCGAGAACCGCCTGCGCGATTCGCTCAAGTACGACCGCGCCCGCGTGCAGCTTGGCAAGATCTCGCGCTTCGGCCTGATGGAGCTCTCGCGCCAGCGCCTGCGCCCGGCGCTCGCCGAATCCGCCTACATCCCCTGCCCGCGCTGCCACGGCATCGGCCACATCCGCGGCACCGAGTCGACCGCGCTGCACATCCTGCGCATCATTCAGGAAGAGGCGATGAAGGACAACACGGCGCAGATCGTCGCGCAGGTGCCCGTCGACGTCGCGACGTTCCTGCTGAACGAAAAGCGAACCGAAGTGCTGACGGTGGAAACCCGCTTCAAGGTCAACGTCCTGCTCGTCCCGAACCGCCACCTCGAAACGCCGAACTACAGCGTCGAGCGTCTGCGCCACGACGACCTGAACCAGAGCGAGCCGCTGCCGCCGTCGTTCCAGATGGTCGAGCAACCCGAGGAGGTCGAAGCCGCCAAGGCCCGCAAGGAAGAAGCCAAGGAGCCGCGCCAGGAAGCCGTCGTCAAGGGCATCACGCCGGCGCAACCCGCACCGATGCCGGCCGAATCCCGCCCGCCACCGGCACCGGCGGAAGTCGCTGCATCGACCGCCGAGGGCGGCTCGTGGCTCGGACGCATGCTCAAGTGGTTCCGCAGCCCCCCCGCCCGCCCGGTCGAGGCGCCCGCAGCCGCCCCGGCGGCACCGAGCCGCCCCCGCGAACAGCGTCCTCCGCGCGAGCGCGAGGGATCGCGCGACGGCAGGCAGCGCGGCGAGCGTGTTGAGCGCGGCGAAGGCCGGCGCGAGGGTCAACGCGAAGCCCAGGGACGTCGCGACGAGCGGCGGCCGGAACGCGAACGGCGCGACGAGCGGCGCGGCGAAGGGCGCAGCGCCCCGCACAGCGCGATCGAATCGCAGCGCCCGGGCGCGACGTCCGAACGGCGGGAGCCCAAGGAGAGCGAGCGCAAGGAAGGGCGCAGGCCGCCGCGCGAGGGCAAGCCGCAGCAGGGGCAACTGCGTCCGCCGCGCGAAGCCGCGCCCGCAACTGGAGCCGCCGAGGCTTCGATGGTCCCGGTGCCGACCCCCGAAGCCGTCGCCGCCCAGGCGACGGCCCCGGCCGGCGAGGGCCAGGAGCGTCGCGACGGCAGTCGCCGCCGGCGCGGTCGACGTGGCCGTGGTGGCGAACGTGCGGAACGTGGACAAGCTCCCGCAAGCGAGGCGCCCGACAGGGGTGTCGAGTCGGTCGCGGAGGGGCTGCCGCCGGTCGATGTACGACCTGACCAAGCCGCGGCTGAAGCCCCGGCTGCGACCCACGTGCCGCTGCAGTTGTCGGTCGAGCAGCCTGCCGCCCCGCCGGTGCCCGCCGCAGCCGCGGCGCCCGGAAGCGGTGCTCGCGATGCCATCGAACGCATCGGCGAGGGGCCGAAGGAGATGCCTGCGCCGGCGCCTTACGTCGCCCCGAAGCTTCTCCCCGAGACCGCCCCGGCCGTGGTCGCGCAGGCGATCGAACCGACCCCGGCGCCCCGATTGGAGCCACCCGCGCCTGCGATCCCGCTGACGCTTCCGCCCGATTCCGACCTCGTGCTCGTGGAAACACGCCACGCCGCACCCGCGCCGGATGTCGAGGAAACGCCGGTCGCGCGCCCGCGCCGGGCCCGTCCGCCGCGCGTCAGCATCCCCGAAGAGCCGCTGCAGATCGTGGAGACGCGCAAGGAGTAGCGCACTCAACCGCAAAGCCGCCGGACCCGCGCCTCGATCACCGGCGCCGGTCCGCGGTACGCTCCGACCCGGCGGCCATCGCCGGCGTCAGCGGGCAGTCTCGGTCGCCCGGATTCGCGCGAGCAGCGCCACGCTCGCGCGCTCCATCAGGTCCAGCACCGCCTCGAAGCCTTCCGGGCCCCCGAAATAGGGGTCCGGAACCTCGCGCGCCCCGACCTCGGGTACGAAGTCGAGCAGCAGGCCCAGGTGGCCCGGATAGTCGCGCGGCCGCAGGGCCACCAGGTCGCGCAGGTTGCCCATGTCCATCGCGAGGATCCACGCGAAACGCGTGAAATCGTCGCGCCGCACCTGGCGCGCGCGCAGCGAGGCGAGGTCGTAGCCGCGACGGCGCGCGTGGACGATCGCCCGATGATCGGGCGGCTCCCCCACGTGCCAGTCGCCGGTGCCCGCCGAGTCGATCAGCACCCGGCGGCCCAGGCCGGCGCGCAGCGCGTGATCGCGGAACACCGCTTCCGCCGTCGGCGAACGGCAGATGTTGCCCGTGCAGACGAACAGCACCGACCCAGGGGGTGGCTGCGCCGCCGGCGGGCGTCGCGCGGGCGTCACTGCATGAACCATCCGTGACTGACCACCAGCGACTGCCCGGTCAGCGCATTGCTGGGGAACGCCGCGAACGTGAACGCGACCTCGGCGACGTCCTCGACGGTCGTGAACTCCCCGTCGACGGTCTCCTTGAGCATCACCTTCCTGATCACATCCTGCTCCGACATGCCGAGTTCCTTCGCCTGCTCGGGTATCTGCTTCTCGACCAGCGGCGTGCGCACGAATCCGGGGCAGATGACGTTGGCGCGCACGCCGTGCTTCGCGCCCTCCTTCGCCACGACCTTGGCGAGCCCGATCAGACCGTGCTTGGCGGTGACGTACGGCGCCTTCAGGACCGACGCCTCCTTCGAGTGCACCGAACCCATGTAGATGACGCTGCCGCGACCCGCGCGGTACATGTGCGGCAGGCAGGCGCGCGTGGTCAGGAAAGCGCCGTCGACGTGGATCGCCATCAGCTTCTTCCAGTCGGCGTAGGTGAATTCCTCGAGCGGATGCACGATCTGGATGCCGGCATTGCTCACCAGAACGTCGATGCGCCCGTACTTCGAAACCGTCGCGGCGACGCCGGCGTTCACCGCGTCCTCGTCGGTGACGTTCATCGCCACGCCCATCGAGCGTCCGGAGGGGTCGATCTCGCGCGCAGCCGCGTTCGCCGCATCCTGATTGAGGTCGGCGATGACCACGTGCGCCCCCGCCTTCACGAATCGCGCCGCAATCGCGCGGCCGATGCCGCTCGCGGCGCCGGTCACGATCGCCACCTGGTCGTTGAGATCCATGCGTTGTTCTCCTGGTTGTGCCCGCCGCCCGGGCGCGCGGAGATCGTGCGATCATGATGCGGAGTGAGCGGAGTGCCGACGTCCCGCGGCTGCGTCCTGGCCTCGCAGTTCCGGCGATCCGAGGCCCGAGTATAAGACGCACGCGGCGCGCGGCCGCCCGTTCTTGCCGCCGCGACGCGACTCGCCGAGGGAAATTCGATGCGCTGGAAGATCTTTGGTTCAACGCTCCCGATCGTCGTGTCGGCGCTGCTCGTCCTCGCGCTGGGATGCGCACCGGCAACGGCGGCGGACATGCGCAAGGTCCTGCGGATCGCATCGCCGGACATCACGAGCCTCGATCCCCAGCAGGGCGCCGACCTCTATTCGACGCGGGTGGCGCTCGCCATCTTCGAGCCGCTCTACCAGTACGACTACTTCGCCTCCCCGGCCAGGGTCATCCCCGATACGGCCGCATCGATGCCGAACGTGAGCGACGATGGCCGCAGCTGGACGATCACGCTGCAGAAGGGGATCAGGTTCACCGACGACCCGGCCTTCAAGGGCAAGCCGCGCGAGCTCGTCGCGCAGGACTACGTCTACTCGATCACGCGGTCGCTCGATCCGAACCTGCACGGCGGCGGTGACCCCGACTTCACCGACCTGATCGTCGGTGCGCGCAAGGTCGTCGACGCCGCCCGCAAGCCGGGAGCAAAGCTCGACTACGACGCCCCGATCGCGGGCCTGCGCGCGATCGACCGCTACACGCTCCAGATCCGCCTCACGCGACCCGACTACACGCTGCTCGACCGGCTCGCCCAGCTCGGCGCATGCGCGGTGGCACGCGAGGCGATCGAGGCCGCCGGCAACCAGGTGATGATGAGGCCCGTCGGCACCGGCCCGTACCGCCTTGGGGAATGGAAGCGTGGATCGCTGGTCGTGCTGGAGGCGAACCCCTACTACCGCGCGATCGAGTTCCCGACCCCGACCAACGACGCCCAGCGCGCGATCGCGGCCCCGATGAAAGGCCGCACGCTCCCGCAGATCGGACGCATCGAGATCAGCATCATCGAGGAGCTCGTTCCCGAATACCTGTCCTTCGACCAGGGCCGGCTCGACTACGCGGTGCTGGGCTCGTCGGTGCTCGACCGCCTGCTGGTCGACGGAAAGCTCAAGCCCTCGTACGCCGCGCGCGGGATCCGCCACGTTCGCTGGATCAATCCGTCGCTGGCCTACACCTACTTCAACATGGACGACCCCGTGGTCGGAGGCTACGACAGGGCACACATCGCCTTGCGACGCGCCATTGCGCTCGGCTTCGACACGCCCACGTTCATCAAGGTGCTGTTCAACGGTGAAGCGCTGCCGGCGAACCAGCTGCTGCCGCCGGGTGTCCGCGGGCACGACGACGCGATGCCCGTGCAATCGCGCTACGACCCGGCCGCCGCCCGGGCGCTGCTCGACCGCTTCGGCTACAAGGACCGCAACGGCGACGGCTTGCGCGAACAGCCCGATGGGAAGCCCCTCGTCGTGGTCGGAGCCTCCACCCCCGACTCGTTGGGTCGCGAGTCTGACACGCTGTGGCAGAAGGACATGGCGGCGATCGGCATCAAGTTCGTCGTGAAGCAGGCGCCGTTTGCCGACCTGATCAAGCAGGCTCGCGCCGGCCAGCTGATGATGTTCAACCTCGGGGCGCGCTCGCTCGAGCCGACCGGCTGGCAGATCCTGGCGCTGCTCTACGGCAAGTCGACCACGGACACCAACCTCGCGCGCTTCCGGAACAAGGACTACGACGCGGCCTACGAGGCGTTCCTGCGCACCCCCGACGGTCCCGAGCGCACGGCGCTTGCGCGTCGGATGTCGGAACTGGTCGCGGCCTACGCGCCGTGGTTCGTCCAGGTCTACCAGATCGGCGACGCCTTCGTCCAGCCGTGGGTCCTCGGCTATTACCCGTCGGACTTCGGTTTCTCCTGGAAGTACCTCGACATCGACGTTGCCAGGCGCGACGCTGCGCTGAAGGCGATGAAACGCTGATCAGGTCTCGGTCGGCAGCGCCGCGCCGATCAGGGTCTCGCGCAGCTTGTAGAGGCGGTCGCGCAACCCGGCGGCGCGCTCGAACTCGAGGTTCCTGGCCGCCTCCTGCATCTCTTTCTCGACCTGGCGCAGTTCCTTCTCGAGGTCCTTCTCCGCCATCCCGGCGTAGTGCGCCTTCTCCTGCGCCGCCTTCAGGTCCTTGCGCGCCTCGTCGATGTCGTAGACGCCGTCGATCATGTCGCGGATGCGCTTTTCGACACCCTTGGGCGTGATGCCCATCTTCGCGTTCCATGCGACCTGCTTGCTGCGCCGTCGCTCGGTCTCGCCGATCGCGCCTTTCATCGAGTCGGTCATCCGATCCGCATAGAGGATCGCAGTGCCATTGATGTGGCGCGCCGCGCGCCCGATCGTCTGGATCAGCGAGCGCTCGGAACGCAGAAAGCCCTCCTTGTCCGCGTCGAGGATCGCCACCAGCGACACCTCGGGAATGTCGAGGCCCTCGCGCAGCAGGTTGATCCCGACCAGCGCGTCGAATTCGCCCAGGCGCAGGTCGCGGATGATCTCGACCCGCTCGACCGTGTCGATGTCGCTGTGCAGGTAGCGCACGCGCACCCCATGTTCGCCCAGGTAGTCGGTCAGGTCCTCCGCCATCCGCTTGGTCAGCGTCGTCACCAGCACGCGCTCGCCGCGGGCGACCCTGAGGTTGATCTCGGACAGCAGGTCGTCGACCTGCGTCGCCGCAGGCCGCACCTCGAGCTGCGGATCGACGAGACCGGTCGGGCGCACGACCTGCTCGACGACCTGTCCCGCGTGCTTCTCCTCGTAGTCGGCCGGCGTGGCCGACACGAAAACCGTCTGCGGAAGCAGCCGCTCGAACTCGTCGAAGCGCAGCGGCCGGTTGTCGAGCGCCGACGGCAGCCGGAAACCGTAATTGACCAGGTTTTCCTTGCGCGCGCGGTCGCCCTTGTACATGCCGCCGACCTGCGGAATCGTCACGTGGCTCTCGTCGATGAACATCAGCGCGGTCGGCGGCAGGTAGTCGATCAGGGTCGGAGGAGGCTCCCCCGGCTTGCGGCCCGACAGGTGCCGCGAATAGTTCTCGATGCCCTTGCAAAAGCCGATCTCGGTCATCATCTCGAGGTCGAAGCGCGTCCGCTGCTCGATGCGCTGCGCCTCCACCAGCTTCATCTGCGAGACGAAGAATTCCTTCTGCCCGACCAGCTCGACCTTGATCGCCTCGATCGCGTTGAGCACCTTCTGGCGCCCGGTGACGTAGTGCGACGATGGGAACACCGTGTAGCGCGCCAGCTTGTGGCGCAGGTGCCCGGTCAGCGGATCGAAGAGCTGCAGCGACTCGATTTCGTCGTCGAACAGCGAGATGCGGATCGCGCTCTCGGCATTCTCGGCCGGGAAGATGTCGAGGACGTCGCCGCGCACCCGGAACGTCCCGCGCTTGAACTCGAGCTCGGCGCGCTGGTACTGCATCTCGGTCAGGCGCTTGATCGCGTCTCGCTGGGCGAGCCGCTCGCCCTGGCGCACGTGCAGGATCATGCTGTGATATTCGGACGGATCGCCGATGCCGTAGATCGCCGACACGGTGCCGACGACCACGCAGTCGGGCCGCTCCAGGATCGCCTTGGTCGCGGACAGCCGCATCTGCTCGATGTGCTCGTTGATCGAGCTGTCCTTCTCGATGTAGAGGTCACGCGAGGGAACGTAGGCCTCGGGCTGGTAGTAGTCGTAATAGGATACGAAATACTCGACTGCGTTGTTCGGCAGGAACTCGCGGAACTCCGAGTAGAGCTGGGCAGCGAGCGTCTTGTTGGGAGCCAGCACCAGGGCCGGACGGCCGGTGCGCGCGACGACGTTCGCCATCGTGTAGGTCTTGCCCGAGCCGGTGACGCCGAGCAGCGTCTGGAAGGAGAGGCCGTCGGCGAGTCCCTCGACGAGCTTGTCGATCGCCTCGGGCTGGTCGCCGGCGGGCTCGAACGGCTGGTGGAGTTCGTAGGGGCTGTCGGGAAAGGTGACGATCATGCGGTCGGGATGGTGCCAGGGAAACGGGTCATTGTAGGTTCATCGGGGAGTGACCGGAACGCGCTCTCCCGCCGAACGGGTTCCGCCTCGCGCCGGGCATCACCGCAGCCCGGCGACGCTCTCCGCGGCCTCCTGCGGCGCCGCCGAGGCGAATTGCAGCGCGGCAAGCCTCGCATACAGCGCGTTGTCGCGAACCAGCGCGTCGTGCGTGCCCTGCGCGACCACGCGCCCCTTGTCCATCACCGCGATGCGGTCGGCGTGGCGCACGGTGGCCAGGCGATGTGCGATGATCAGCACCGTGCGTCCCGCCATCAGGCGCTCCAGCGCGCGCTGCACGATCTGCTCGCTCTCGGCATCGAGCGCGCTCGTGGCCTCGTCGAGCAGCAGGATCGGCCGATCGGCGAGAATGGCACGGGCGATCGCGAGGCGCTGGCGCTGCCCCCCGGACAGTCGCACGCCGCGCTCGCCGAGCAGTCCCTGGAAGCCGCCGGGAAGCCGTTCGATGAACTCGCTCGCATAGGCCGCCTCGCAGGCCGCCCTGACCTCGGCATCGCTCGCCGACGGACGGCCGTAGCGCACGTTGTCCATGACCGAAGCCGCGAAGATCACCGGCTCCTGCGGCACCGCTGCGAGCTGGCGTCGCACGTCGCGCGGGTCGGCCGCCTGCAGGTCGACGCCGCCGATGCGCACGATCCCGGACTGCGGATCGTAGAAGCGCAGCAGCAGCTGGAACACCGTCGTCTTGCCCGCCCCCGACGGCCCCACCAGCGCGACCTTCTCGCTTTCGCGCACCTCGAGCGTGAAGGCGTCGAGCGCCGGGGCGTCCGGACGCGACGGATAGCGGAACGTCACGTTCTCGAAGCCGACGGTGCCGCGACCCCTTGCGGGTATCGCCAGCGGCCTCGACGGAGCCTTGATCGCCGGCTCGACCGCGAGGAGCTCGAACAGGCGCTCGGTCGCGCCGGCGGCCCGCTGCAGGTCGCCGATCACTTCGCTGATCGTGCCGACTGCGCCTGCGACGATGATCGCGTAGAACACGAACGCCGACAGCTGGCCGGCCGACAGGCGTCCGGCGACGACGTCGTGGCCGCCGATCCAGAGGATGACGCCCACCGCGCCGAACACCAGCAGGATGACTGCGGCGGTCAGGATCGCCCGCTGGCGGATGCGCCGCACCGCCGTGCCGAACGTCGCCTCGACGCGCGCTGCGAAATCGCGCCGGTCCTCGTCCTCGTGGCCATAGGCCTGCACGGTGCGGATCTCGTGCAGCGACTCGTCGAGAAACGCGCCGACGTCGCCGACCCGGTCCTGCGTGGCGCGGGCGAACTTGCGCACGCGACGGCCGAACAGGATGATCGGAATCACCACCAGCGGCACCCCCACGAGCACCAGCAGCGTGAGCTTGGGGCTGGTCAGCACCAGCATCGCGAGGCCGCCGACCATCAGCAGGAAATTGCGGATCGCCATCGAGGCGCTCGACCCGATCACCGTCTCGAGCATCGTCGTGTCGTTGATCAGCCGCGAGATCACCTCGCCGGTGCGGGTCTGCTCGAAGAACGCCGGCGGCAGGTCGAGCAGATGGTCGTAGACGGTGCGGCGCAGGTCGGCGGTGACGCGCTCGCCCAGCCATGAAACGTAGTAGAAGCGCATGTACGTACCCGCCGCCATTACCACCACGATGCCCAGCATCAGCGCCAGCGTGCGATCGAGCTCGTGCGGGTTGGATGCGGCGAAGCCACGGTCGACGACGAACTTGAGGCCCTGGCCGACCGCGAGGACCGCCGACGCCGCGATGACCAGGCCGATGCCCGCCAGCACGATCTTGCGTCGGTAGGGACGCAGGAAGCGCCCGATGCGGGCGAGCGTCTTCAGCGCGGTGACCGGGGGAATCTTCGGGGCGGGTTCGAGGCGGGTGTTGGCGCGGGCCATGGGAATGCGTGCTGGGTCTGGGGTCGATGCGGGAGCGCGAGCCGGACGCAGCCCACCGTCGCCAAGATTGGGGCTGCGCATCGTCGCGTCAAGCGGGGCGGGACCGCCGCGCGGTACAATAGCGCGTTTTGAAACTCGCCGGATTCGACATGAACGCTCCCCTCCCTGCTTCGCTGTTCGGCGCAGTGGATCTCGCGCCACGCGACCCGATCCTCGGC
Source organism: Casimicrobiaceae bacterium (assembly GCA_035311025.1). GTDB lineage: Bacteria > Pseudomonadota > Gammaproteobacteria > Burkholderiales > Casimicrobiaceae > VBCG01. The sequence goes on along the minus strand of DATGDG010000090.1, from coordinate 1,591 downwards.
ATCACCGAGGCCTACAACGCCGACGCCAATCCCCGCAAGGTCAACCTCGGCGTAGGGGTCTACTGCGACGACAACGGCAAGGTTCCGCTGCTCGAATGCGTGCGCCGCGCCGAGCAGGAGATCACGAACAAGGCGGCGCCGCGGGTGTATCTGCCGATCGACGGCATTCCCGCCTACGACAAGGCGGTGCAGGCGCTGCTGTTCGGCGAGGACCGCGAGGTCATCGCCAGCGGGCGCTCCGTCACCGTGCAGGCGCTCGGCGGAACCGGCGGCCTCAAGGTCGGCGCCGATTTCCTGAAGCGCTTTTCTCCCGCCTCGCAGGTCTGGATAAGCGATCCGAGCTGGGAGAACCACCGGGCGCTGTTCGAGGGCGCCGGCTTCACCGTCAACGCCTATCCATACTACGACGACGCCACGCACGGCCTCGATTTCGAGGCGATGCGCGCGTCGCTCGACGCGATGCCCGCCGGCAGCATCGTCGTGCTGCACGCCTGCTGCCACAACCCCACCGGCGTCGACCCGACGCCCGCCCAGTGGGACGACATCATCGCCGCGGTCCGCGCGCGCGGACTGGTGCCTTTCCTCGACCTCGCCTACCAGGGTTTCGGCGCGGGCATCGACGCAGACGGCGAGGTCGTGCACAAGTTCGTCGCCACCCCCGGCCCCGTGTTCATCTCGAACTCGTTCTCCAAGTCGTTTTCCCTCTACGGCGAGCGCGTCGGTGCGCTGACCGTCGTCACCGCGGACAGGGACGAAGCGACGCGCGTGCTGTCGCAGCTCAAGCGCGTCGTGCGTACCAACTACTCGAATCCCCCCACGCACGGCGGCCAGATCGTCGCATTGGTGCTGACCCATCCCGAACTGCGCAAGCTCTGGGAAGCTGAACTCGGCACGATGCGTGATCGCATTCGCGCGATCCGGGCAGCGCTGGTCGCCAAGCTCGCCGAGCGCGCGCCCAAACACGATTTCGGTTTCGTGCGCCACCAGCGCGGGATGTTCTCGTACTCGGGACTCGACAGGGCGCAGGTCAAGCGCCTGCGCGAGGAATTCTCGGTCTACGCGATCGAGACCGGCCGCATCTGCGTCGCCGCCCTCAATACGAAGAACGTCGACTACGTGGCCGACGCGATCGCCGCGGTGTTGCCGTGACGGCACGCTTGCGCCCAAGTTGAGCGAAGGCGCCGCGATGGTATAATCGGCGTCCCGTGCGGGAATAGCTCAGTTGGTAGAGCGCAACCTTGCCAAGGTTGAGGTCGCGAGTTCGAGACTCGTTTCCCGCTCCAGTTTTCGGGGGAGAGCGTGTGGTTTTTTGACGCGGCTCTCCCTTTTCGTTTGGTTTTTCGTCTGAGTTTTCGTTTGTCCGGCCGCGACAGCGCAATCGATGCCTGCCCCGGCCGCGTCCATCCCGGGCGGGGTGGCAGAGTGGTCATGCAGCGGACTGCAAAGCCGTCTACGCCGGTTCGATTCCGACCTCCGCCTCCATTTGCCACCTGACGTGACCCCGGCTTCGGCCCGCTTGCCTGCCTGAACGCGAACGCGCTCGGGAACCGGCCCCCCTCGCTCGAACTCCAACGCACCACGCACGGATGCG
>DATGDG010000089.1:0-2116 GCA_035311025.1 Casimicrobiaceae bacterium | reverse complement strand
GCCGCGCTGCTCGCGGCACCCGGGTCGCGCATCATCGCCGGCGGCACCGATCTGGTCCCGAACCTGCGCCGCGGGCTCGAGCAGCCGACGACCCTGGTCGACCTCCGGGCCATCGATGCGCTGGGCGCGCTGCAGCAGCGGGACGGTACCTGGACCATCGGGGCCGCTGTCACGCTGGCGCGGCTCGCATCCGACCCGGGCATCGCCGCCGCGCACCCGGCGGTCGCGCAGGCCGCCGTCGAGATCGCGGCCCCGGCGCATCGCAACGCTGCGACGGTCGGCGGCAATTTGTGCCTGGACACGCGCTGCGTGTTCTACAACCAGAGCGCATGGTGGCGTGCCGCCAACCGGTGGTGCCTGAAGCGCGGGGGCGACACCTGCCACGTCGCGCCGCAGGGCGCGCGCTGCCACGCCGCGTTCAGCGGCGATCTGGCGCCGGCGCTGATGGTCGCCGGTGCCGAGGTGGAAATCGTGTCCGCCGCCGGCGCGCGGCGGCTTGCGCTGGCGCAACTCTATCGCGACGATGGTGCGGCCCACCTGACCCTCGCCCCGGGCGAGATGCTGGTGGCCGTGCATCTGCCGCGCGCGGTCGGCGGCGTCGTTTCGGGCTACCGCAAGGCGCGCGTGCGCGGGTCGTTCGATTTCCCTCTCGCCGGGGTGGCCGTCGCGCTGGCACGCGATGGCGATCGCATCGCGCAGCTGCGCGTCGCGCTGACCGGCACCAACTCGCATCCGCTGCTGCTCGAAGGAACCGACGCTCTGGCCGGCCGTGCGATCGACGACGAGACGCTGGAACGGCTGGGCAAGCTGGTCGCGAAGCAGGTGAGCCCGATGCGTACGACGGTGACCGCGTCGAACTACCGGCGGCAGGTCGCGTCGGTGCTGGCCCAGCGCCTGCTGCGCGACCTGGCGGCCGGGCGCAGGGCAGCGCATGGCGAGGAGCCGCCATGCGACTGAACGCCGCGGAGGTGCTGCTGGCCGACCACGATTCGCGACGCATCGCGCTGGTCTGCGGCAACGAGCAGGCGAGCCGCGGGCAGCTGCGCGACGCGGTCGCACGCGCCGGGGACGCATGGCGCAGCCGCGGGCTGAAGCGCGGAGACCGGGTCGCGGTCAAGCTGCCCGACGGCATCGACTGGGTCGTGTCCTACCTCGGAGCGATCTGGGCGGGCGGCGTCGCGGTCGGCGTGAATCCGCGGGTTCCGGCCAACGAGTGGCAGGCGATCCTCGACGCCGCAGGATTCCGGTTCATCGTGGCGGGGGATGGCGACGAGACGCCGGCGCCGTGGAGCGCCCGGCGGGTGCAGCTCGACGATTGGCGCCAGGCGCTGGCGCGGGCCACGCCGGCTGCGGCGGAACCGATGGCGCCGGAGGATCCGGCGCTGTGGGTGCATTCGTCGGGAACCAGCGGCCGTCCGAAAGCCGTCGTGCATCCGCAGCGCATCGCGCTCGAGATCGAGCGCGTCGGCCGCGAGCGCCTCGGCATCGTCCCGGATGACCGCCTCTACGCGAGCTCCAAGCTTTTCTTCGCCTATCCGCTGGCGAACGCCGTGCTGACCGGGATCAAGCTCGGCGCGACCGTCATCCTCGATCCGCAGTGGCCGACTGCGCAGGGCGTGGTCGCAGGCGTGATGGCGCGCAACGCCAGCGTCCTGTTCAGCGTCCCTTCGCTGTACCGCAACCTGCTGAAGGAAGGGCTGGCTGCCCAGCTTGGGCAATGCGGCGTGCGGCTCTACGTGTCGGCCGGCGAGGCGCTTCCGTCGACGCTGCGCGACGAGTGGAAGCGTCAGACCGGGTGCACGATCGTCAACGGCTTCGGTGCATCGGAGACGCTGGTCCTGGTGCTGGTCGACAGCGACGATGGGCATGGCCTCGCCGTGTCGCCGGGGGTCGAAGTGAGGGCGCTCGACGAAGTGACCGGCGCGCTCGCGGCGGCGCCGCGGGCACCCGGATCGCCGCGCCGGATCCTGGTGCAGGGCTCGACCCTTGCGCTGGGCTACTGGCAGCGTCCCGACGCGCAGGCCGAGCATTTCCGCGACGGCGGGTTCGCACCGTCGGACATGTTCGAGCGCGTCGACGGCGGCGGCTGGCGCTTCGCCGGGAGGGAAGACTCGCT
>DATGDG010000088.1:0-3009 GCA_035311025.1 Casimicrobiaceae bacterium | reverse complement strand
GCAGTTCGGCATCCGCTTCGGCGGCTTCCTTCGAAAGCTGGGCGTCGTAGGCGCGCCGCTGCTCGGGATCCGACAGCACCGAGTACGCTGCGTGGATCATGCGCACCAGTCCCGACAGGTCCTGACCGGCGTCGGTCATGCCGTACTGGAAACGCTCGAGCAGCGCGGCGTAGGCAGCTTCGATGCGCTGCTCGGTCGCGCCGGGCGCAAGCTCGAGGTAGTCGTAGTGCGTGTAGTTCACGATCTTCTCCTGTTCGATTCGGCAGCGACGCCGCCTGCTGCCTCCATTCGAGCAGCAACCATGCCACGCGCCGATTCCGTCCATCGGGCGACGATAAGTCGTTGACGCAACGCGTGCGCAGGGGTCGAGGCAACGTGCCCAACACACTTCGTGGTGTACGAAACCGGCCCCGCCAAGCCGGGTCGTTCCGAGCGCAGCGGGTCAGATCACGCCCAGCGGCGTGGCGCGGGTCGGCGGCGGGAAATTCGCATCGATCGCCGCGAGCGCGGCCGAAGACAGCTTCAGCGTCACCGCGGCGCGGTTCTCGCGCAGATGCTTGACATCGGTGGATTTGGGAATTGCGATCGCACCGCGTGCGATCAGCCATGCGAGCGCCACCGCTGCAGGCGAGGCGCCGACGTCCTTCGCGATCGTGCGCAGGCGACGATCGTGGAGCAGCCCGCCTTCTCCGAGCGGGCAATAGGCCATCAACGGAATCCCGTGCCGGCGGCACTCCGGTGCCAGCGCGAATTCCGCAGCGCGTTCGCCGAGGTGCCAAAGCACCTGGTTGGTTGCGCAATGCCGGCCGTCCGGCAGCGCGAGCAGCTCGCGCATGTCGTCGACGTCGAAGTTGGACACGCCCCAGCGCACGATCTTGCCGTCGCGTCGCAGGCGCTCGAAAGCGCCGACCGTTTCGGCGAGCGGAATCCGGCCCCGCCAATGCAGCAGGTAGAGGTCAAGGCGATCGGTGCGAAGCCGCCGCAGGCTGCGCTCGCAGGCGGCGATCGCCCCCTTCGCGCCCGCGTGGTGCGGATAGACCTTGCTGACGACGAAGACCTGATCGCGCCGGCCGGCGATCGCGTCACCGACCACTTCCTCCGCGCCGCCGTCGCCGTACATCTCGGCCGTGTCGATCAGCGTCATGCCCATCGCGATGCCGGAGGCGAGCGCCGCCGCTTCGCCTGCGCGCCGGCGCGCCGATTCGCCCATGTGCCAGGTACCCTGCCCCAGCGCGGGCACCTCGGTGCCGTCGGCCAGGGTGACGGTGGGGATGCGGCTTGTCATCGGTCGCGACAGTGAGCGTTGCGAGCATAGCGCCTTTTGCGGGCCGCCTCCCGTAGAATGCCGCGATCATGCCGCCAGCCTCCACCACGCGCGCAGTCGGCCCACCACCCGATGGCACCCGCAGCGTCGTGCGCGCGGCATGTCCGCACGATTGTCCGGACACCTGCGCCATGCTCGTGACCGTCGAGGACGGGCGGGCGATCGAGATCAGGGGTGCCCCCGACCATCCGACGACCGCAGGCGTGCTGTGCACCAAGGTCGCGCGCTATCTCGACCGCACCTATTCCCCGGACCGCCTGCGTCATCCGATGCGCAGGATCGGCCGCAAGGGCGAAGGACGCTTCGCGCGCATTTCCTGGGACGACGCGCTCGACGAGATCGCCACGCGCTTCCGGCAGATCGCGGAATCGGCCGAGGGGCCGCAGGCAATCCTGCCCTACAGCTACGCCGGAACGATGGGGCTGCTGCAGGGCCAGTCGATGGATCGGCGCTTCTTCCATCGCCTCGGCGCGTCGCTGCTCGACCGGACGATCTGCTCGTCGGCCGGCAAGGCAGGCTGGGGCGCGGTGGTCGGCGCCTCGATGGGGATGGACCTCGAGGAGTACGCGAACAGCGGGCTGATCCTGATCTGGGGCAGCAACCCGGTCACCTCGAACCTGCATTTCTGGACCCGCGCCCAGGAGGCCAAGCGCCGCGGGGCGAAGCTGGTCGCGATCGATCCGTGGCGCAGCGCGACCGCCGACAAATGCCACGAGCACGTCGCACTCCTGCCGGGCACCGACGGGGCCCTGGCTTTCGGCATCATGCACGTCCTGATCGCCGAAGGACTGGTCGATCGCGACTATGTCGATCGCCACACCATCGGCTTCGACGCGCTCGCGAGCCGGGCTGCCGAATGGACGCCTGAGCGTGCAGCGCGCAGTTGCGGCATCGCGCCGGAACAGGTGCTCAGGCTCGCGCGCGAATACGGCACGATTCAGCCGGCGGCGATCCGCCTCAACTACGGCATGCAGCGCGTGCACGGCGGGGGCAACGCGGTGCGCGCGATCGCCTGCCTGCCGGCGCTGGTCGGGGCGTGGCGCCATCCGGCGGGCGGCGCGCTGCTGTCGTCGTCGGGTACCTACCCGGTCGATACGGCGGCGCTGGAACGCCCCGACCTCATCCGGGGGACGCCGCGTACGATCAACATGTCGACGATCGGCGATGCGCTGACCCGCCTCGACGATCCGCCGGTGCGCGCGATCTACGTCTACAACTCGAATCCTGTCGCGGTCGCGCCCGAATCCTCGCGCGTGGTAGCCGGATTCTCGCGCGAGGACCTGTTCTGCGTCGTCCACGAAATCTTCAGGACCGACACCGCGGACTACGCCGACATCCTGCTGCCTGCGACCACGCAGCTCGAGCAGACCGATGTCCACAGTTCCTACGGCCACCTGTACGCGCTCGCCAACAATCCGGCGATCGCGCCGCTTGCAGAAGCCCTTCCCAACACCGAGGTTTTCAGGCGCCTCGCCGCGCGGATGGGGTTCAGCGAGCCCTGCTTTGGCGACGGCGACGACGACCTGGCGCGCCAGGCTTTCCGCGCCGACGACCCGCGGATGCGCGGCATCGACTGGGAAACGCTGAAGGCCGAGGGCTGGCGCAGGCTCGACCTGCCGCGGCCCTATGCCCCCTTTGCGCAGGGCGGGTTTCCGACACCTTCGGGCAAGTGCGAGTTCTGGTCG
>DATGDG010000087.1:0-10877 GCA_035311025.1 Casimicrobiaceae bacterium | reverse complement strand
CCTCGGGGCCCGGCGGGTCGTCGGGACGAAACGGCCGGCCGGGGGCCGTCGACTCGCCGTTGACCTTGATCGTGCTCGCGAAAACGAAACGCCCGACACCGGCGGCGACGGCCGCTTCGGCAAGCCTTGCCGTCACCTCGGCATTGGCCCGCCGGTATTCGGCATCGGGATCCTCCGCGCGCTCGTCGATCACATGCGCGCGTCCGGCGAGATGGACGACCGCGGCGGCGCCGGCCAATGCACGGCTCAGCTCGGCAACGCCTGCGGTCTCGAGGTCGACCTCGACGAGCACGATACCGGGTGGCAGGAGCGCCACCGCCCGCTGCCTGTCGCGCACCAACGCGCGAACTGCCTGCGCCTTCGCGGACGAGGCGATCCGCGCGCAGAGGGCGCGGCCGATGAACCCGGTTGCGCCGGTGATCGCGATCGCGGGTGCGCTCACAGCCATTTCCATCCGTGCTTGCGGTAGAAGCGAAAGCCGCTGGCGACGAACCACCGCAGGTGACGCAGGCCCTTGCGTCCCGCACGTCCTCCATGATGGACGATGCGCACGCTGGGCACGTAGGCATTGCGCATGATCGCGGCGAGCCGCCTGCTCCAGTCGAAGTCCTCGAAGTAGAGGAAGAAGCGCGGATCGAATCCGCCGCTGCGGTCGATCGCCTCGCGCCTCACCAGCATGAACGCGCCCGACAGCATCGGGATGCCGACCGCGTCGCGGGGCGGATCGGCGTCGACGACGTCGCGCAGCTCGTAGCGGGCGAGGCGCCGCAGGAACAGCCTTCGCAGCCAGCGCGGCGCAAATCCGCGCAGCAGCAGGTCGAGCACCGACGGATAGCGCTTGCACAGGTACTGGCGCTCGCCGCCGGGACCGGTGGCGGCGGGCGCGAGCGCACCGACGTCGGCGTGAGCGTCCATCCAGCGGATCGCGTTGACCAGCGCGTCGGACGCAAGCTCGGCATCGGGGTTCAGCACCAGGTGGTAGTCGGAACCGGTGCCGTGCAGCACGAGGTTGTGCGCCGCGCCGTAGCCGATGTTCGCATGCCCGCTCAGGTACATCACGTGCACCTGCGCATCCGCGAAGCACGCGCGCCCGATGTCGGCGACGCGCCCGGCGATCGCCGGATCCTCGCTGTTGTCGATCAGCGCGAGGTGAACGGTCTTCAGCGCGCCCGCGCTCTGCGCGGCTGCGATCGCGATGCGCAACGTGCCGAGCGCGCGCTCGAGCAGCGCGAGGTCGGGACGGTGGGTGACGATGCTGATCTGCAGCGACGAAGGCAGCACGAATCGGTCGCAGTCGCCGCAAGGGCGCGCCCGGAAGGCGAAAATCGCGACTGTACCAGCCTGCTAGAATCGATCGCATGTCCCGCTACAGCCCGGCATCGCTGATCGCCTACGGCCGGCAGCTGCTGGGGCGCGCCGGCATGCGCGACGACATCGCGGCGGATGTCGCGTCGATCCTCGTCGACGGCGACCTGATGGGCCATACGACCCACGGCCTCGCGCTCCTGCCGGGATACCTGAACGAGCTCGTGCACGGCACGATGTCCGGGGCCGGCGAGCCCGGCGTGACCCGCGCGCGTGCAGCGGTCCAGGCCTGGGACGGCCATCGCCTGCCCGGCCCGTGGCTCACCCTGCGCGCGCTCGATGCGGCGATGTCGATGGCATCGCAATGCGGCAGCGGAACGGTCGTGATCCGCCGCTCGCACCACATCGCCGCACTGGCCGCGTACGCCAGGCGCGCGGCCGAGCGCGGCATGATGGCGATCATCCAGTGCTCGGATCCCTCGGCGCACAGCGTCGCGCCGTTCGGGGCGGTCACCCCGGTGTTCACGCCTGACCCGCTGGCGGCCGGGATTCCGACGTCCGGGGATCCGATCCTGCTCGACGTGTCGGCGAGTTGCACGACCAATGGCATGAGCGCACGCCTCTACGAGGCAGGCGAGTTGCTGCCGCACCCGTGGGTCCAGGATGCGCAGGGCAATCCGACGCGCGATCCTGCGGTCCTGTTCAACGAGCCGCGCGGCACGCTGCTTCCGCTGGGTGGACTCGATGCCGGTCACAAGGGATACGCGCTCGCGCTGCTGGTCGAAGCGCTGACCGCCGGCCTCGCCGGCCACGGCCGCGCCGATCCACCGGAAGGCTGGGGGGCCACCGTGTTCGTGCAGGCGTTCGATCCCGCGGCCTTCGGCGGTCTCGACGCTTTCACGCGACAGACCGACTGGCTGGTGCGCGCCTGCCACGCGGCGACGCCACGGCCCGGCGGTCCGCCGGTGCGCCTGCCCGGCGAGCGGGCACTGGCGCTCTACCGCAAGCAGAGCTCAGAAGGCATCGAACTACACCCGACGATCATGCCGGCGCTCGTCCCCTGGGCGCAGAAGCTCGGGATCGTTGCCCCCTCGCCCTCATACTGACCCTCACCCGCCTCGCATTCGCTCGGCACCCTCACCCGCTCGGCGCTGACACGCCTCGCACCCTCTCCCGCGGAGCGGGAGAGGGATGGGTTGAGGGTGGTGACCGGACGCCTCGGGACGCCGGCCTACGGCGTCGCGCTCGGCTCGACCATCGCCAGCGCCTTCTTCGGGTCGATCAGGTTGCGGCGCCCGTCCGCGGTCGGCGTCGCCGTGGCCCGGATCACCGCGATGATCTGCGGCGGCGTCAGGCGCGGGTCGACGGCGAGCATCTTCGCCGCCAGATTCGCCACCTGCGGCGAGGCCATCGACGTCCCCGATTCGGCGATCTTCTCCCCGCCGGGAATGACGCTCTCGACCTGGTAGCCATTGGCGTCGACGACGACCGTCGGCCCGTAGCTGGTGAACGATGCCTCGTCGCCGGCCTTGTCGACCGCACCGACCGTGATCAGGTTGGGCAGCGAGATGTCGGCGGGGATGTCCTCGGCGAACGACGCGTTCTGGTCGCTGTTGCCGGCCGCCGTGACGAACAGGATGTCGGGCGCGCTGGCGAAAGCCCGGGTGAGCGCGTTCTTCTGGATCTCGAAGAGTTCGCGGGCCATCGCCTTGCGCTGCTCTGGAGTCTTGCCCATGTTGCACATCTCGAGCGCTTCCTCGACGCCCTTGACGCTGCCGCCCCAGCTCATGTTGACGACGCGGACGTGGTTGCGCTTGAAGAAATCGACATAGGCCTGCGAATTGCGCGCGTCGCGCTCGGCAAGGGCCTTGCTCGGACACGGATCGGGCAGCAGGTGCCAGTCGAACTCGATGCGGCCGACGACCAGCCGTGCGTAGGGATTGCCCGCTAGCGCGACGCCGGCCACGTGCGTGCCGTGCATCCAGTTGCCGGACAGATCGAGCTCCTCGATCGTGCTCTTGTACTCGTCGGGCTTGAGCGTCGACAGGTATTTCTTGAGCTCGGTGGCCTCGGGGCTGTCGATGTTCGATTGCAGGTCCGAGAATCCCTTGAGCCGCGCCTTCATCTGGGAGATGCGTCCCTTGAGGTCGGCAGGAATCGGCTGGAGCTCGCCCTTCGCCGGCTCGGAATAGCGGTCGAACGCGATGACGGCGGGCTTCCCTGCGTCCGTCACGACCTGGCCGGGGAACAGCGACAGGTCGACCCCGCTGTCCCAGATCCCGATGTTGACATGCGAATACGGCTTGCCCGGCGGCAGCGAGACGTCGCGCGAGGCCCAGATGTCGGGCTTCTCGACGTGATGCGCCGCGAGGTACGCGCCATAGGTGTCGACCAGCGTGTCCTTGAGCGGCAGCGTCGCGACCAGCCTGAATCTCGCATTGACGATCACCGGCGCGAGATCCGAGCTCAGCGAGCCGGTCTTGTCGACGGTCGGCTGGATGACGTTGCGCACGTAGCCCAGCATCAGCGCCTCGCTCGCGATCTCGGCGCTCGCCTTCGCTTCCTTGACCTCGTTCTGCACCAGCGCGTACGGCATCTTCGCGAGATCGGCCGCGATCAGCCGCCCCACCTCGTTGCGATAGGCTGCCGAAGTGTCGTTGCCTTCCTTCAGGCGCGCGTCGACCATCGCGCGCAGCTGCATGCCGGAGAGCAGTCGCTCGGCGGGCTTCTCATGCAGTTCCTGGATGTGCGCGGCGCGCTTCAGCGCCTCGCCATACCGTCCGTCGAGGTAGTCGAGCAGCGCGAGCTCCCCCTCGAGCTGGCGCAGCGTCGCGCGGTCGTCGATCTGGTATTTCGCGAGCACCGACTCGGTGTCACGTCGCACCTCGGCGGCGAAAGGCTTGAACTTCGCCGCGTCGCGGACGATGTCCTCGACCGGACCGTCGATCCTGTAGGTAAAGCGCGGAAGGTCCGCGGCCTTCTCGATCTTCGGTCTTTGCTGCGCGTACGCGGGGGCGAAGGCGATGCCGAGGGCGCAGAAGGCAATGGCGAGGCGGGTCAGCACGAAGGGTTCCTCCGTTGGGGTTCGACGGGGCCGGCTCGTGGCCGTCCCCACGCGGGGACCGGCATTGTAGCGAGTCGGGCGGGATGCGGACTTGAGGTCGGATGACCGGCCGCGACGCCCGGAAGTTCAGTCGCGGCGGCCGGCGACCACCCGCGGGATGCCGGCGAGGTCGCGCGCGTGCATGATGCCCTCGAGTCCCACGGCGGCGCACAGGCGCTCCACGGCATCGGACTGGTCGTAGCCGTGCTCGACGGCGAGCCATCCGCCCGCCACGAGCCGGGCAGGCGCCCCCGCGACGATCACGCGAAGTGCGTCGAGGCCGTCGCCGCCCGCAGCAAGAGCGGCGATCGGTTCGAAGCGCAGGTCGCCTTCGCGCAGGTGCGCATCGCCGGCGGCGACATACGGAGGATTGCTGGCGATGAGATCGAAGCCGCCCGGTGCCGCTGGCGGCAGTCCTTCGTACCAGTCCGCTTGGGCGAACGAGACGTTGGCGATGCCGAGGCGCTTCGCATTGGCGCGGGCGAGCGCAAGCGCGGCTTGTGACCGATCGGTCGCGACGACCTGCGATCGGGGCCGCTCGCTCGCGATCGCCAGTGCGATCGCCCCCGATCCGGTCCCGAGGTCGAGCACACGCGATGCGCGGTCGGCGGGAAGCCTCGCCAGCGCGATCTCCACCAGCGTCTCGGTCTCCGGCCGCGGAATCAGCACCGAAGGATCGACGGCGAGCCGCAGCCCCCAGAACTCGCGCCATCCGGTCAGGTAGGCGACGGGCTCGCCGTCGCGGCGGCGCCCGGCCAGCGCGAAGAAGCGATCGGCATCCTCGAGCGAAAGCGGATCGGCCGCATGCGCGATCAGCCACGCCCGATCGCGCCCCAGCGCGTGCGCGAGCAGCACCTGGGCGTCGACCAGGACGAGACCGCTCTGCGCGAGCGCCTGGCGCACGGTCGGCGGCGTCATCGCTCACCCGCGTGCCGCGTCGCCGCGCAGCGCTTCGAACAGCCGCAGCCGACGCCCGTAGTAGCGGCCCCAGCCGACGTCGGAGAGACCGGCTTTCTGCAGTACGCGCTGCGACGCGGCGTTGTCCGGGTGGGTCACGCCGATGATCCGGTACAGGCCGAGATCGATGAAGCCGTAGCGGACGAGTGCGCTCGCCCCTTCGGTCGCATAGCCCCTGCCCCAGGCCGCGAAGCGCAAGCGATAGCCGACCTCGACTTCGGCGGTCCGCGGGACGTATTTGAGGGCGAACCAGCCGACGAACTCGCCGTCGTCGCGGCGCGTCGCGCGCCACGTGCCGAGCCCCGGATAGAGCGCGTAGGCGCGCGGCACGCGCCGGATCGCGTCGTCGACCTGCTCGCGCGTCGACAGCCGGCCGTTTCCGATGTAGCGCATCACCCGCGGATCGGAATCGAGCTCGTAGAGCTCGTTGGCGTGCTCGGCCCCGATCTCGTGCAGCGCGATGCGCGGCGTCCTCAGCCACGGCTTGACGCTCATCGAATGGCCCCCGCGCCAGCGCATTGGGCGGCTGCGCTCACGTCTCCCCCGAAAGGGTCGCGAGCTGCTCAGCCTGGAATTCCTGCGCGAGCGCGCCGATCAGTTCGTCGAGGTCGCCGTCCATGATCGCGTCGATCTTGTAGAGGGTCAGGTTGATCCGGTGGTCGGTCACGCGGCCCTGCGGAAAATTGTACGTGCGGATGCGTTCGCTGCGGTCGCCCGAGCCGATCAGGCTCTTGCGCTGGGCGGCCTCCTTCTGCTGGCGCTCGCGCCGGTCGCGGTCGAGCAGCCGCGACGCGAGCACGCTCATCGCCTGGGCGCGATTGCGGTGCTGCGAGCGATCGTCCTGGCATTCGACGACCAGCCCCGTCGGCAGGTGGGTGATGCGAACGGCCGAATCGGTCTTGTTGATGTGCTGGCCGCCCGCGCCCGAGGCGCGGAAGGTGTCGATGCGCAGGTCGGCGGGGTTGATCTGGATGTCGGCGACCGGGTCGGCCTCGGGCAGGACCGCCACCGTGCAGGCCGACGTGTGGATGCGCCCCTGCGCCTCGGTCTGCGGCACGCGCTGCACGCGATGACCGCCGGACTCGAACTTGAGCCGCGCGTAGACGCCGCTGCCGACGATGCGCGCGATGATCTCGCGATAGCCTCCGAGGTCGGAAGGCGATTCGGAAACGACCTCGACCTTCCAGCGCCGACGCTCGGCATAGCGCGCGTACATGCGGAACAGGTCCGCCACGAACAGCGCCGATTCATCCCCGCCCGTGCCGGCGCGGACCTCCAGAAAGACGTTGCGTTCGTCGTCGGGATCCCTCGGCAGCAGCATCGCCTGCAATTCGCCCTCGAGCGCCACCAGTCGGCCCTCGGCCGCGCGGCGCTCCTCGTCCGCGAAATCACGCATCTGCGGGTCGCGCGCGAGTTCGGCCGCGGTCGCGAGATCGGCCTCGGCCCGTCCGAAATCCCGGTAGCGCGCGGCGATGGGGTCGAGCTCGGCGCGCTCCTTCGACCACGTGCGATAGCGCTCGAGGTCGCGCGTCGCGTCCTCGGAGGCGAGCAGCGCGTCGAGTTCGGCCAGGCGCGCGGTGAGTTGATCGAGCTTGGTGCGCAACGACTGTTTCATGCGGATGGGATGCGTCGGGTCCGGAGATGCCTGCGTCGGGGCGTCGGGTGCTTCGGAGGATTCAGGATCGGATCGGCGTCCGGGGAGCGCCGGATCGGCCGGGCGACGGCAGTCCGCAGGATCTCTTGCGTGCACCGATGCCACCGCGTCCCGCGGGCCGCGGAACGGGGCAGCGGATGCGAGCCGCTACGACTCGCGATCTTCGGAAGGTTCGGGCAGGCCGTAGACGCGCGCGAAGAGCGCGATCATTTCGGCGCGCTCGGCATCACCGGCCGCATTGAGGGCGGCGAGCGGCGCGTGCAGGATCTTGCTCGTCAGGCCGCGCGCGAGGGACTCGAGCACCGCCTCCGGACGCGTGCCCGCGGCGAGCTGCCGACGCGCGCGCTCGAGTTCCGCACCGCGCAGCGCATCGTGGTGCTGCGACAGCGCGGCGATCGTCGGGACGACGCTGCGCCCCTGCAGCCAGTGCAGGAAATGCGCCGCCTGCGCGGCGATCATCTGCTCGGCCTGCGTGACCGCCTCGCGGCGGATCTGCAGGTTGCCTTTCACGATCTCGGAGAGATCGTCGATGCTGTAGAGGAAGACGTCGTCGAGCGCCGCGGCCTCGGCCTCGACGTCGCGGGGGACGCCGAGATCGACGATCAGCACCGGGGCGTGCCGGCGCTCGCGGATGACGCGTTCGAGGGTCCCCTTGCCGATGATCGGCAGCGTACTCGCCGTGCAGGTCACGATGATGTCGAACTGGGCGAGGCGTCCGGTCAGCTCGGTCAGCGTGATCGCGTCGGCACCGAAACGCTGGGCGAGCTTTTCGCCGCGATCGAGCGTCCGGTTGGCAACGGTGATCGAACGCGGCTTGTGCGAGGCGAAGTGGGTCGCCGCGAGCTCGATCATCTCGCCTGCCCCGACCAGCAGCAGCCGCTGCTCCGAGATCGACGGGAAGATGCGCTCGGCGAGCTTCACTGCCGCCGCAGCCATCGAGATCGACGCGCTGCCGATGTCGGTCTGGCTGCGCACGTCCTTGGCGACCGCGAAGGTGCGCTGGAATAGGCGGTTCAGCACCAGGCCCAGCGACCCGGCAGCCTGCGCCGAGCGCACTGCCTGCTTCATCTGGCCGAGAATCTGCGGCTCGCCCAGGACCATCGAATCGAGGCCGCTCGCAACGCGAAACGCGTGGGTCACCGCGCGCTCGCGCGGCAGCGTGTAGACGTAGGGCTCGAGCGTCGTGCGCGGCAACTGGTGCGCATCCTCGAGCCAGCGTGCGACCCTGTCCGGGTTGCCACCGTGGAAATACACCTCGGTCCGGTTGCACGTCGACAGGATCGCCGCTTCGCGGACCGCGCCCTTGGCCGTCAGTTCGCGCAGCGCGTCGGACAGCGCGTCGGGCGCGAACGTCACCCGCTCACGGACGTCGAGCGGCGCCGTCGTGTGGTTGAGCCCCAGTGTGAAGAGCGCCATGATCGTCGATAGGTGTCACCGCGCCACCCCCGGAACAAGCCCCGGGGTCCATTCACGGCAGGCACGCGAAGCGGATTTTACCGCAGGCGTCCCGTGGCAGGCGAGGACAAGTCTTTGATTTTGGTCAACGAAGCTCGACGGCCGAGCGGGGCGCCACATGTGGCACGGGCGCGATCGGGAGCGGCACGGGCGTCGGCACTCCGCCCGGCCCCGACCGGGGCACCGTCGAGCCGGGCGCCGGGGGCGGGGTCGGCGCGTTGGTCGACCCGGCAATTGGCCTGGCGGGGGCGGCCGGCACCCGGGTGGCCGGGCTTACCCAGGCGCTGTCCCAGAACGGGTAATCGGCGAGCCGCTCGGTGAGATGCGCCCGCAGCGGTCGGCGCAGCAGCGCCCGTGCAACGGCCGCCAACTGGGTGTCGTCGGCGATCGGATGCCAGGTGTAGCGCCCGTCCCAGACCGGGCAGGCGAGGTCGCGAACGCGCATCACGCGCAACGCGGCGCGCGCGAGAAACGCGGTGGTCGTGTCCTCGAGATCGCCGCGGCGCAGCAGGATGAGTGCGTCGAAGCGTGCCGGCAGAAGCGCCCATGCGAGGACGTCCCAGAGGCCGGAGGTCTGCATCAAGGCGAGTTCGGCCGCCACCGCCGCGCCCGAGGCGAAATCGGCGAAAGTCGGAGCGCCGTGTCGTGTCGCGGCCAAGATGCGATACGCAAGCTCGCGGGTCGCTCCGAGCGGACCGAATGGGATATGTCTCATGGCGGCGGCATTTCGACCTGGCCGGCATACGTTAGCCGGCGCGCATCGGTCACAACATCGGTCGTACGGCCGATGCGACATGGCGGCCCACGACGCACGTTGCGTTCGCGATGCGCCGGAGTAGCATCCTGTGGCGGCCCCGACGAACGCAGCGGGCCGATGACCGCGGCGCGCAAGCACCGCCGGATGCCTGGAGATCGGGGATCGGAAAATGCGGTTCCGGCCGCGATACAACAACACACAGGAGGCACGACGATGAGGGAACGCAGTCGACCTGGGGGGACAGCTGGACCGCAGGACGCCGTAGCAGACATGCTGCGCGACGCCGAGGACCGCGCGCTGACAGCCGGGCGAGCCGACTCCCTGTCACCGCACCACGATGACCCGAGGGACAGCCCCGGCGGTCGCCGGCGCTTCGTGTTCGGCTCGCTGGCCGCCGTGGGTGCGGTCGCGAGCCTGCCCAGGCTGGCGCAAGCCAAGGGTTCGCTCGGATCGGAGGAGCACGACGTCCCCGCCGACGCAACCAAGGTCCCCGGATACCCGCTCGCGGATGAAAGCTACGGCAGTCGGTCGCAGTTCGAAACCGAGGTCCGGGTCCGCTTCAAGACGGCCACGCCGCTGTCGTCCTGGACTTTCACGCCATTGCAGGCCGGCCTCGGCATCGTGACGCCCTCCGGGCTCCACTTCGAGCGCAGCCACGGCGGCACCGCGGTGATCGATCCGGGCAAGCACAACCTGTTCGTGCACGGCATGGTGCGATCGCCGAAGAAGTTCTCGATGAAGGACATCAAGCGCTTTCCGTCGATCTCCAGGACGATGTTCATCGAATGCTCGGGGAACGGCCTGACCGAATGGTCGAAGCCGACGATGAAGACCGTGCAAGGCACGCACGGCCTGACGTCGACCTCCGAGTGGACCGGCGTGCCGCTGCGGACGATTCTCGAGGAGGCCGGCCTGAAGCCCGGCGCCAAGTGGCTGCTGGCCGAAGGCGGCGATGCGGCCGCGATGACGCGCAGCATCCCGATCGAGAAGGCGCTCAAGGACTGCTTTCTCGCCTACGGGCAGAACGGCGAGGCGATCCGCCCCGAACAGGGCTATCCGCTGCGGCTGATGGTGCCCGGCTTCGAGGGCAACGTGCACATCAAGTGGCTGCGGCGGATCGAGGTTTCCGACGCGCCGTTCATGACGCGCGAGGAGACCTCGAAGTACACGGACCTGATGCCGAGCGGCAAGGCCGTGCAGTTCTCGTTCGAGATGGAGGCGAAGTCCGTCATCACGTCGCCGTCCGGGGAAATGACGCTCGACGGACCCGGCTTCTACGAGATCACCGGCCTCGCCTGGTCCGGACGCGGCGCCATCCGGCGCGTCGACGTCTCCACCGATGGAGGCGGGACCTGGCACCAGGCGGCGTTGCAGGGGCCGGTCATGCCGGTCTGCCACACCCGTTTCCGCCTGCCGTGGAAATGGGACGGCAAGGAGGTGGTCCTGCAGAGCCGCTGTGTCGATGAAACCGGCTATGTCCAGCCGACGCTCGGGCAAGTGATCGCGATGCGCGGCCTCAATGGTCCGATCGGCTCGATCTATCACCTGAACGCGATCCAGAGCTGGCACGTCGCGACCGACGGGAAGGTGTCGAATGTCCACCATTACTAGGCTTCCTGGGTCGCTCGCACTCGTGCTCGCCGCGC
>DATGDG010000086.1:0-1833 GCA_035311025.1 Casimicrobiaceae bacterium | reverse complement strand
GGTCGAGGGTGCCGGCGATCGGCACGACATCGAGGTAGATGTGTGCCGCGGTGCGGCGGTTGAGACGCAGTTCCTCGGCGCAGTAATGGCGGCGCGAGTCGAGGGACGTGAAGTCGAGGAATCCGAAAGCGACGGCTTTCTTGACCTTGTAGGCGTAGCTGCCCGTCAGGTACACCCACGAGATGTGGGTCTCGATGACCTGCACCGAGGTGCACGCCGGGCCGAAGCTCGCGGGGTCGCGCAATGCGGCCGCGAGCCGCCGCTGCAGCGCCGCTGCCTCGGACGGTGGCGGTGCGTTCATCGCAGCGAATCATAGACTGGAACCGCGATTTCGGCTTGATGCCCGTCAATGGCCGCCGGCTCGTCTAGAATCGCGACATGTCAGCGCCTGAGCCGGAATTCCGGCGGGATCGCAGGGCCCGGAAGGAAGCCGCCGTGGAGCAAGCCACCGGCGCCATCGGCGTCGCCCGGACGGCAGACGACGCCGCCGACGATGCCGGGCGCTGGATCGATGCGGTCTATCGCGTGCGCTGCGCCGCGGCCGACATCGAGGCCCGCGCGCAGGCAATCGCGCTCGAGCAGAGCGTCGAGGTCCCGCTCGCGGCGGTCGGCGACGAGCGGGTGCGGCGCGAAGTCGTCGCGCGCGTCGGCGACATCGTTGCCGCGGGCGCGCAGGCTTTCGACGTGACGATCCGCATCGCGGTCGAGACCACGGGCTCCGAGGCCGGGCAGTTGCTGAACATGCTGTTCGGCAACACCTCGCTGCACGACGACGTGGCACTCGTCGATGCTGCGTTTCCGGCGGAGTTCGCGCGTGGTTTCGGCGGGCCCGCGTTCGGGATCGACGGCATCCGCCGGATCACGGGGGCCATGGGAAGGCCGCTGACCTGCTCGGCACTGAAGCCGCTCGGGTTGCCCGCGAAATCGCTCGCGGCGATCGCGCACACGTTCGCACTCGCCGGCATCGACGTGATCAAGGACGATCACGGCCTCGCGGACCAGGCGGCTGCACCCTTCGCGGAGCGGGTGCGCGAGGTGCAGCATGCCGTCGACGAGGCCAACCGGAAGACCGGCGGGCGCTGCGCCTATGCGCCCAGCCTGAGCGGCCACCACGGACGCATGTGCGAGCAGGCGGCGCTCGCCTCCGATTGCGGCGTGCGCATGTTCCTGGTCGCGCCGATGATCGCAGGAGTCGCGACACTGGCGGCGCTCGCGCGGGAGCTCAACGCGCCGATCATCGCCCATCCCGCGCTCGCCGGTGGCGCGCGGATCGCGCCGCCGCTGCTCCTCGGCCGGGTGTTCCGGATGTTCGGCGCCGACGCGACGATCTTTCCGAACGCCGGCGGGCGCTTCGGTTATTCGACCCAGCTCTGTGACGCGATCGCTGACGCCGCACGCGGACCGTGGCACGGCATCGCCCCTGCGTTGCCCGTGCCCGCGGGGGGCATGACCGTCGAGCGCGTGCCGGGGATCCGCGCGCAATTCGGCGCCGACGCCATGCTGCTGATCGGCGGCAGCCTGCTCGCCGCGCGCGACGGGCTGGCGCAGCGCTGTCGCGACTTCGTCGCGGCCGTCCACGGAGATGCCCGATGAGCGAGAGCCCGGTGCGGCCGTTCGTCCAGCACGACGATGCCTACCGCTGGAGCGGCGTCGAACTGCGGACCTACAAGGAAGACGGCGCGGCGCCTTATCGCGACGTTACGCGCCAGACGCTGTTCTCGCGCGGGGACATGCGCGGGGAGCTGCGCTATTTCGAGGTTGCCGCAGCCGGACATTCGACCCTCGAACGGCACCGGCACGCGCACGCGGTGATGGTCCTGCGCGGCCGTGGTG
>DATGDG010000085.1:0-2626 GCA_035311025.1 Casimicrobiaceae bacterium | reverse complement strand
TGTGCGGCACCGCCGCCGCGCTCGCCGCGACCAGCGAGCGGACGTTGAGATCGATCACCTCGTCGAAGAACGTGTCGTCGATCTCGGTCACCGGCCGCCGCTGCACCAGCCCGCCCGCGTTGTTGACCAGGATGTCGAGGCCGCCGAAATGCCCCGCCGCCGCGGCGACGACGTCGCGCGCCTTGGTCGACGACCGCAGGTCGCCGCCGACGATGAAGGCCTCCGCCCCGGCGAAGCGCACGTCCGCCGCCACTTCCTCGGCACGATTGAGGCTCGCGTTGTAGTGGATCGCGACACGGCTCCCGGCCAGCGCGAACGCGCGCGCCGCTGCCGCACCGATGCCGGTTGACGCGCCGGTGATCAGGACGGATTTGCCGGGGAGGTCCGGCGCGATCGAATCGGTCATCACGCCTATTCGGTGAACAGCGACGAGACCGATTCCTCGTTGGAGATTCGGGTCATCGTCTCCGCGAGGAGTTGCGCGCAGGAGAGCTGCCTGATCTTGGAGCAGGCCTGGGCTTCGGGCGACAGCGGGATGGTGTCGGTGACGACGATCTCGTCCATGTCGGAATCCGCAATTCGCGGCACCGCGCCCCCGGACAGCACCGGATGCGTGCAATACGCGATGACCTTCTGCGCACCGTGCTCCTTCAGCGCGGTCGCGGCCTTGCACAGCGTGTTCGCGGTGTCGACGATGTCGTCCATGATCACGCAGGTGCGCCCGTCGACGTCTCCGATGATGTTCATCACCTCGGAGACGTTGGCCTTGGGCCGGCGCTTGTCGATGATCGCGAGGTCCGAATCGAGGCGCTTCGCGATGGCGCGGGCGCGCACGACGCCGCCGACGTCGGGCGACACGACGAGCAGGTTGTCGTAGTTGCGCTTCCACAGATCGCCGAGCAGCACCGGCGTCGCGTAGATGTTGTCGACCGGGATGTTGAAGAAGCCCTGGATCTGGTCGGCGTGCAGGTCCATCACCATCACGCGATCGACGCCGACCGTCGCCAGCATGTCGGCCACGACTTTCGCAGTGATCGGAACACGGGCCGAGCGCGGCCTGCGATCCTGCCGCGCGTAGCCGAAATACGGAATGGCGGCCGTCACGCGCGCGACCGACGCGCGCTTCAGCGCGTCGACCATCACCATCACCTCCATCAGGTTGTCGTTGGTCGGCGCACAGGTCGACTGCAGGATGAACGCGTCGCGCCCGCGGACGTTCTCGAGGAGCTCGACCATGACCTCGCCATCGGAAAAGCGCCCGACGACCGCGCGACCCAGGCTGATGTTCAGGTGACGGCAGACGGCTTCGGCCAGCTTCGGATTGGCGTTGCCGGTGAAAATCCGCATGCGCTCGAAGGACATGTTTCGACTCGGATCCTGAACAGGAGGAGTTCGTCAGCCCCGGGGACAGCGGGCAAGATCGGCGGGGATCGTGTCGGGTGAGCGCATCGGATGCGGGGAACGGGACGCCGTCACCGCCGCGGCGCCGGCGAACGGGAATGGCTGGGGAGGAAGGATTCGAACCCTCGAATGCCGGAATCAAAATCCGGTGCCTTAACCAACTTGGCGACTCCCCAGCGGAAACCTGCACAATCCGTCCGTTCCGCTTTCGCCACGGACCGATCCGAAAATCACGTTACGCGAATGACGCGAGCGGGTGACGCTCGACCGTCCGGACGACCTGCCCGGGAACGTCGGCCGGCAGCAGCGCCAGCGCGGCCCGCGCTTCGTCTGCCGTCGCGAAGCTCGCGAACACGCACGCACCCGAACCCGTCATCCGTGCATCCGGCGCCGCTCGCCGCAATGCCGCGAGCGCTTCGGCGACCGGGGGAAACCGTGCCACCGCCACGCTCTCGAGATCGTTCCGACCGTAACCTTCGGAAAAGACGTCTATTTTCGCCGACGCCGTCGAACGTGTCAATTCCGGCGCAGCGAAAATCGCTGCAGTCGCGATGTGCACCGATGGCGTCGCCAGCGCGAGCCAGGAACCGGGAACGGACATCGGATTCAGGCGCTCGCCGATGCCCCGGGCGAGCGCAGCCGTCTCGCCCAGGAAGAACGGGACGTCGGCCCCCAGCGTGACGCCGATGGCCGTGAGGTCCGGGCGCGACAGCGACAGCGACCACAGGCGGTTCAGCGCGAGCAGCACGCTCGCCGCATCCGAGCTTCCCCCTCCCAGCCCGGCGCCCCGCGGAATCCGCTTGGCAACGGCGATCGCCACGCCATGCCGGGTGCCCGTGGCCTTCTGCAGCGCGACTGCCGCGCGCAACGCCAGGTCCTCGCTTTCGGAAACGCCCGGAACGTCGTCCCTGCGCAGGACCCTTCCATCATCGCGGTCCTCGATCGTCAGCGTGTCGGCGAGATCGATCAGCGTGAACAGCGATTCGAGCGTGTGATAGCCATCGTCGCGCCGCCCGGTGACGTGCAGGAACAGGTTGACCTTCGCCGGCGCCGGAACCACCAGCACCTGCGCCCGCCCGGTCATTGCCAGCGATCGACGACGACGCGGACGTCGATCGGCGGGGTGTCGGGGTAATGCAAGGTCAGTCGATCGGGCCGGTTCGCCGCGTCGTCCGCGTAGGCATAGATGATTTCCCAGCCGTCCTGGCGCAACACCTGCGCGCGA
>DATGDG010000084.1:0-4364 GCA_035311025.1 Casimicrobiaceae bacterium | reverse complement strand
GGATTGGCGGGTGACGACGATGTTCTGCCGCTGCGGCAGCGCGCGTCCGAGCGAGTCCCAGGTGCGTCGTCCCATGATGACTGCGTGACCGGTCGTGAGCGTGCGGAAGTGTCGCAGGTCGTCGGGGAGCCGCCACGGGAGCGCGCCTTCCCGGCCGATGACGCCGTTGCTCGCGACGGCGGCGATCAGCGCGAGCGCAGGTCGCATGAACCGGGTTTCGCAAGCCGGCGTGCCGGCGCGGCGCATTCGCAGATCGGCAGCGGGCCACCGGGAGGCGCCGAACGCCGCTGTTCATGGATTCGCGCACGCGGCGGGAATGTCATAATCCGCCGGATTATAGCGAGAGCCGCACCCGCATCGCGTGTACTACCCACGCTCATTCCTCAAGTTCATCCTGCTCGGCTTTCTGCTGGTGAGCCTGCCGCTCGTCTATGCGCTCGGCGAGCTGATCCTGTCGATCGACCGGCTCGAGTCGCAGGGCAGGCAGGAGGTGCTGCAGGCTGCCCAGGCCGGCCGGACGAGCCGCCTGCTCTACGAGGAGTCGACGACGCTCGAGCGCATCGCGCGCCAGCACCTGATCCTCGAGGACAGCGCGTTGCTCGACGAATATGCGCGCCTGCGGCAGGATTTCCGCAATACGACGCGGCAGCTCGCCGCGCTGCCGCTCGATCCGGGCCAGCTCGTCGCCCTCGACCGGCTCGCGCAGCAGGAGAGCCGGCTGCACAAGCTGCTGATCTCGCCGGACCGCACCCCCGCGGTCGCCACCGAGATCGCAGACGGCTACGCGAAGCTCGTCGACGGCGCGCAGTCGATGCTCGCCGCGAGCAACCAGCTGACCCAGCGAGCGATCGACCGCCTGCAGGAGACGGCGACGCAGGGGCGCGAGAAGTGGATCTACGTGGGCCTCGCGACGGTCGGCATCGCGATCGCGCTCGCCATCGTGTTCGCGACCCTGATCGCCCGCCCTATCCGCCAGCTCGATCTCGCGGTCCGGCGCATGGGACGCGCCGATTTCACGCACGCGATCGAGGTCTCGGGGCCGCAGGACCTGCGCTACCTGGGTCAGCGCCTCGAGTGGCTGCGTTCACGGCTCGCCGAACTCGAGCAGCAGCAGACGCGCTTCCTGCGCCACGTCTCGCACGAGCTCAAGACGCCGCTCACCGCGGTTCGCGAAGGGGCGGAGCTGCTGCGTGACGACGTCGGCGGCAAGCTGACGCCCGAGCAGCGCGACATCGTGCGCATCGTCCGCGACAACACGCTGTCGCTGCAGAAGCTGATCGAGGACCTGCTCGCCTATCACCAGACGCGGGCGATGGAACCGGCCACACTCGGTCCTGTTGCGCTGTCCGATATCGTGAACCGCGTGATCAAGGAGCAGAAGCTCGCGGCCCTCGGTCGCATGGTCACGTTCGAGACGCGCATGCGCCCGGTGCTGGTGGTGGGCGACGGCGAGAAGCTGCGTACGGTCGTCGACAACCTGGTGTCGAACGCGATCAAGTATTCGCCACGTTCCGCAACGATTCGCATCGACGTCGGCGCGAAGGATGGCGATGCCGTTCTCGACGTCGTCGACGAGGGTCCCGGGGTCTCGCCGGAGGACCGGACCCGCATCTTCGAGTCGTTCTATCAGGGGCCGGCGCCCGCGGAGGGGCGGATCAAGGGCTCGGGACTCGGTCTGGCGATCGCGCGGGAGTATGCGCTCGCCCATGGCGGACGGATCGAGGTCGCCGATCGCGAGGACGGCAAGCGCGGAGCGTGGTTCAGGCTTTCGCTTCCGCTGGCGATGCGCGAAGCGGCGCCGAAGGCCCGCGCAACCGCCGCGCTGCTGGCGGAAGGCAAATGAATCTTCGGCGGGTGATCTTGGGCATCGGCATCGCGGCCATCCTCGGTGGTTGCGCGATCAAGGGCACCCCGATCCTGGAACCGGGTCAGGTGTTCGTGCCGGACGTCGGTCCGCCCGTTCCGACGTCGCCGCCCCTGGTGGAATCGCCACCGTTCGAGCCGGTAGCGCCGCCCGCGGCAAGGCGAAGCGCATCGGCACCCTCGAAGGCCGCCCCTGTCGAGCCCGCGGCTGAGCCTGCAGTGGCGCCTGCGCGTGGCGAAGCCGCGGGTGCGACATCGACCCCCGCTGCAACGCCGGCGGCTGTCGCGGGCAGCGAGCGTGCCGCAGTTGCGGGCGAGTCCGCGGTATTCGGCGTCCAGAACGGGCCGGCGGCGCCGAACGGGCAGGGCACCGCAGCGGCACCGCCCGAGCCGACCGAAGACCAGCAGCTGCTGCGGCTGCTGGCCGATCTACAGCGCTACGGTACGCTGCAGGCGGACGAGCTGAAGCGCGAGATCGCGCAGGCGAATGCCGCCCTCACCCGGGAGCCCAGCGACGTGAACCGCCTGCGCCTCGCGGTGCTGTATACGATGCTGCGAAGCTCGCCCCAGGATGACCAGCGTGCGCTCCAGCTGCTCGAGACCGTCTCGCGGGCGCCGACCGCGGCACCGGCAGTCCGGTATCTGGCCGCCGTGCTGCAGGCCCAGGTCATCGAGCGCCAACGGGCGGTCAAGACCGAGCAGCAGAAGGGGGACGCCGCCATCCAGAAACTCGAGGCCCTTCGCGCGATGGAGCAGAGCCTGTTCCGGGACCGCGTCAGGTCGGGCGGGGACGGCGGTGGCGGAGGCGGCGGTGCCGGTGGCAGCGGACGGTGATTGCCGCAGACCCGCCCGCGAAATGGGCGAACGGCATCGTCGATCCGGCGAACGCCCGGTTAACTGAAGGACATCGATGAATCGAGGCGACATCCTGCTGGTCGACGACGATCCGGACCTGCTGAAGCTGATCAGCTTGCGGCTGACCTCGGCCGGCTACAGCGTGCGTACCGCCGACAGCGGCGAGACGGCGCTCGCGGCAATTGCCGTCCAGCGGCCGGCCGTGGTCGTCACCGACCTCCGCATGCCGGGAATCGACGGCCTGCAGCTGTTCGAGGCGATCCACCGTCAGCACGCCGCGATGCCGGTGATCATCCTGACCGCGCACGGGACGATTCCCGATGCGGTCAGCGCGACGCAGCGTGGCGTGTTCGGCTACCTGACGAAGCCGTTCGACAGCCAGGATCTGCTGCAGAAGGTCGCGGCGGCGGCCGAGCTATCCGGAGGCGAGGCGGCCGGAAGCGACAGCGCGGCGGCGCAATGGCGGGCCGAAATCATCACGCGCAGCCCGCGCATGGAGGACCTGCTGCGACAGGCAAAGCTCGTCGCCGATTCCGATGCCAGCGTGCTGATCTTCGGAGATTCGGGGACGGGCAAGGAACTGCTGGCGCGGGCGATCCACCAGGCCAGCCGGCGCAGCGCCAAGCCGTTCGTCGCCGTCAACTGCGGTGCGATTCCGGGCGACCTGCTGGAATCCGAGCTCTTCGGCCACGCGCGCGGTGCTTTCACCGGCGCGGTCCAGGCCCACAAGGGCCTGTTCCAGGCCGCCGACGGCGGGACGCTGTTCCTCGATGAAATCGGCGACATGCCGCTGCCGCTGCAGGTCAAGCTGCTGCGCGTCCTGCAGGAAGGCGAAGTCCGTCCGGTGGGCTCGACGCAGGCGATACCGGTCGACGTTCGCGTGATCTCCGCGACCCACCGCGACCTCGATGCGCAGCGCGCGCAAGGGCTGTTCCGCGAAGACCTGTTCTATCGCCTCAACGTCGTGTCGCTCAAGCTTCCCCCGCTTTCCGAACGGCGCGAGGACATTCCGCTGCTGGCCACCCACATCCTGCGCAAGCTCGGCGAGCGCTACCACCGGCCCACGTCGACGCTCGCGCCGGACGCGATGGCGCTGCTGGTCGCGGCGCCATGGCCGGGGAACATACGCCAGCTCATCAACCTGCTCGAGCAGGCGGTCGCACTCACGCCGACCCCGGTCATTCCGGCGATGCTGGTCCAGGCCGCACTCAAGGAAGACGCCGCTGCCCTCGTGCCCTTCGAGGAGGCTCGCAAGACCTTCGAACGCGACTATCTGGTCCGACTGCTGAAGATCACCGGCGGGAACGTGACCCAGGCCGCGCAGCTCGCCAAGCGCAATCGTACCGAGTTCTACAAGCTCCTTCAGCGCCACCACCTCGAGCCCGCGATGTTCAAGGAAGCGAAGGGCTGAACATCGGCGATTCTCGACTGCAAGATTTACCGACGCGGGATTTGCGCGACGCCACAACCGCTGTCGTCAATCAACGACGACATTTACGTCGTGCTTTCAAGGGCTTAACGATATTGTCATTCCGGATGTCGGTGCGCTGCGACAAACTACCGCGGCGCAGCAGATTGCTGCTGTCGCGCCGTATCGACCCTGATCGCCGTTTGCGCTATGAAAACGTACGCGGGTCGCATGGTTG
>DATGDG010000083.1:0-2248 GCA_035311025.1 Casimicrobiaceae bacterium | reverse complement strand
GAGGCGAGCCGCGTCGTCACGGAATCGGCGCGGCTGGTCAGGATGATCGGCACGCGCGCTCCCAGCACGATCCCGGCAGCGTCGGCGTCCGCCAGGAACGACAGGCTCTTCGCCAGCATGTTGCCCGCCTCGAGATCGGGCACGACCAGCACATTGGCGCGTCCCGCGACCGCCGAGTCGATCTTCTTGATCTTCACCGATTCGAGGCTGATCGCATTGTCGAATGCGAGCGGACCGTCGAGGATCGCGCCGGTGATCTGGCCGCGGTCGGCCATCTTGCACAACGCAGCGGCCTCGACCGTCGAGGGCACCTTGGGGTTGACCGTTTCCATCGCGGAGAGGATGGCGACCCGCACCTCGGGAAATCGCAGCGCGTGCGCGAGGTCGATCGCGTTCTGGACGATGTCGACCTTGTCTTCCAGCGTCGGCGCGATGTTGACGGCGGCGTCGGTGATGATCAGCGTCTCGGGGTAGGACGGAACGTCCATCACGAAACAGTGGCTGACGCGCCGCGCCGTGCGCAGCCCGGTGTCGCGCTTGACCACCGCCCCCATCAGCTCGTCGGTGTGCAGGCTGCCTTTCATCAGGGCCTCGGCCTTGCCCTCCCGCACCAGCTCGACCGCCTTCGCGGCGGACTCGTGGCTGTAGGGCGCATCGACGATCGGCAGTTTCGCGATGTCGATGCCGTACTGCCTGGCCACCGCCTCGATGCGCTCGCGCGGTCCGACCAGGATCGGTGCGATCAGCCCGAGCTTCGCGGCATCGGCCGCACTGCGCAGCGAACTCTCGTCGCAGGGATGGGCAACGGCCGTCGGCGTCGGCGGCAAGGCCTTGCAGAAGTCGAGCAACCGCTGGTACTTGTCGTGTTTGCGTTCCATCATCCCGGTCCTACTTCCCGTTCCCGCGCTTGCGGGCGGACTTGCGGACGGACTTGCGGGCCTGCGACCCCGAAGCCCGTCCGCGGGGCGCGCCGGCACCGATGTCAAGGGCTTCGCCGATGTGCTCGATCATCGCGAGCTGCTCGGTAGAGGGCTTGGCGCGCTGCACCCGCTCATCGGCCAGCAGGCGCCGCACCAGCGTCACCAGCTTCTCGCGGTCCTCGCGCCTCGCCAGCAGCTTCGGCAGCGTCGCGAGCGCCTTCTCGGGCTCGTAGCGGACGATGATCTCCTGCTCGCCGCGGACCGTGCGCCACTGGTCCGGCGCCATGGCCGGCAGCAGGTCCCGGTATTCCGAGATCAGCTCCGACTTCATCTGCAGCTTCGACAGCAGCATCGGCTCGCCCTTCTTCGCGAGCAGGCAGGCGACGCGCGCGAGCGCCTCAGGGTAGCCGCCTTCGCCGAGCGATTCGAGCGCCTCCTTGACGAACGGCAGCTCGCGTCCCTCTGCAATCGGCTCGGTCGCCTTTTCCTGGGCTTCGCGCTTGTCGGCGATGTAGAGCGAGAACACGTTTCCGTAGGTCTGGAAGAACGCCCCTTCGCTCGCCGCATCGCGCATCGCACGGTAATACTCGAGCGAGGCGCTCAGCGTCGCCGCCATCGTCTTCTCGATCTTGAGCCCCGCGTTGTCCGGTTCGATCCCCTGACGCTGTGCCTTGACCATCTCGGCCGCCGGTCCCAGCCAGGCGAGCCAGGGATTCAGGTCCGACATCGACCACCTCTGGAAGCGCAGCGGGTGGAACTGGCGGCCAAGCTTGGCCGTGTACTCGTTCGACGTCGACTGGACCAGCGGCTGCAGGAAGAGCTCGTAGGCGCGCTGGTTGAACTCCGAAATGGCGGCGACGGCCTCGAAAGGCTTCTCGTCGGCGCGCTCGAAGCGGTTCATCCGCGCGACGATGTCCTCGAGCCTGCGCTCGTCAAACTCGACCTCATAGGCGACCTTCCCGTCGGCGCCCTTGCGCTCCTTGATCGACATGGCGTAGAGACCCGGCGTCAGCGCTTCGATCGACTTCAGCACCGAGACGATCTGCGCGTGCTCCTTGTTCGCCACCTTGCCCGAGACGAAGATCCCGAGGTGGCCTATGTCCTAGTTCAGCAGCCCGACGATCACCTGCCCGCGCGCCTTGATCTCGTCGGTCGAACCGTAGATGTCGCCGACCCAGTTGAATGCCTGCTGCGGCGGGGTGATGTTGTCGCCCATCGACGCGAACAGGATGATCGGCGCCTTGATCTCGCGCAGGTCGAAGGCCTTGCCCCCGCTCATCTTCGTCTCGCCCTTCCACAGCTTGTTGCCGACGAAGAGGTTGCGCGTG
>DATGDG010000082.1:0-7731 GCA_035311025.1 Casimicrobiaceae bacterium | reverse complement strand
GGCACGCGCCGCGATACCGAGGTGCTCGACCGCCACGGCGTGCCCTACCAGCTGCTCGACCGCGACGGCTGCATCGGGGTCGAGCCGGCGCTCGCGCGGGTGCGCGGGAAATTCGTCGGGGGCCTGCGGCTCACCGACGACGAGACCGGGGACTGCCACCAGTTCGCGACCGCGCTCGCGGCCATCGCAAAGGGCATGGGCGTCGAGTTCAGGTTCGGCGTCGACATCCGGCGCATCGTCGTCGACGGCGGGCGCATCCGCGGCGTCGCCACCGATCGGGGCGAGCTGCAGGCCGACGCCTATGTCGTCGCCCTGGGCAGCTATTCGCCACTGTTCCTGAAGCCGCTGCGCATCGACATCCCGGTGTATCCGGTCAAGGGCTATTCGCTCACGATCCCGATCGAGGACGCGTCCGCTGCCCCGCAATCGACGGTGATGGACGAGACCTACAAGGTCGCGATGACGCGGCTCGACGACCGCATCCGGGTGGGCGGCACCGCCGAACTCGCCGGCTACTCGCGCACGCTCCGTCCAAGCCGCCGTGCAACGCTGGAGCATGTCGTCACCGACCTGTTCCCCAGCGGCGGCGACCTCGCCAAGGCGACGTTCTGGACCGGTCTGCGCCCGATGACGCCCGATGGCACGCCGGTGATCGGGCCAAGCCCCTACCCGGAGCTGTTCCTCGCCACCGGCCACGGAACCCTGGGCTGGACGATGTCCGCCGGGACCGGACAGGTCCTGGCCGACGTGATTTCGGGGCGCAAGCCGGCGATCGACCTGGCCGGACTCACCTACGCGCGCTACGCCGAAGACTGAGCCGGCGCCCGGGTGTCGCCGCTAGGCAACGCTCTCCGTCCTGTGCAACAATGTCCGCAACTATTTGCATCAGGGTGACCGCGATGCTGGACCGTGACGGCTTTCGCCCGAACGTCGCCATCGTCATCGCCAACGGCAGAAACCTGGTTTTCTGGGGCAAGAGGGTCCGCGAGCATTCCTGGCAGTTTCCGCAAGGTGGCATCAATCCCGGCGAGGCGCCCGAGCAGGCGATGTACCGGGAACTGCGCGAGGAAGTCGGGCTCCTGCCGCAGCACGTCAGGATTCTCGGCCGTACGCGCGAGTGGCTGCGTTACGAGGTGCCTCAGCACTGGATCAAGCGCGAATGGCGCGGCAGTTACCGTGGACAGAAGCAGATCTGGTACCTGCTTCGTCTCACCGGCCGCGATTCCGACGTCAGCCTGCGGGCGACAGACCATCCCGAATTCGATGCGTGGCGCTGGCACGACTACTGGATTCCGCTGGAATCGGTGATCGAGTTCAAGCGCGACGTCTACCGGCGCGCGCTGCGGGAGCTCGAGCGCTACCTGCACGCGCGCCCGCAGACGCGCCGCGACCGCCTCTATGGCTGGGCGCGTTCCGAGATCCCCGCGTCCTACGTCGATCCCCAGGCGCAACCCGAGTACTGACGTCCGGGATTCAGCGCATCATGCCGAAGCCGCCGCCGACGCGCGGCGTCATCATCATGCCGCTGAACACGTAGCCGGCGAGGATGCCGAGCACGATGCCGCACAGCACGACGACCAGCGTGAAGGGAATGGCCTTCTCGGGCGACGCCTTCTTCAGCAACGGCGCGCCGAGGAAGAACGTGTAGAACGCGTAGATCGCCGCGAGCAGTCCCAGCAGTCCGCCGAGCACTCCGAGCAGGTTGAAGATCCCGGCGAGCCAGGCTGCCGTGTAGCTGTACGCGGTCAGCTTGAGCGATGCGACGAAATCCTTGGTGCCGCCGAACGACGGCGCGAGACTGTCCACGATCAGCGCCAGGACGAAAGTCACGATCAGCGACAGCACGTATTCCGCGACCGCCCACTGCAGCGAATGCGTCGACAGCAGCAGCGCCACCGGCCCGATCGCGGCGAGGATCATGATCCAGCCGGTGTAGAGCGACTGCACCGTCGCGGGCTCGACCGCGATCTTCGGCCATTCGCTGCGCGGGTCGAGAACGATCGCCTTGACGCGGTCGACGAAGCTCATGCCTGCCCCTTCGCGAGTTCGAATTCTTGCGCCGAAGTGTAGGGGACCGGGCCCCGGCTGTCGATCGTTACTCGAGCAGCACCAGATTGTCCCGGTGGATGAGCTCGGGCTCGTCGACGTAGCCGAGGATCGACTCGATGTCGGACGATGGCTTGCGCAGGATCCGTGCAGCTTCCTGCGCGCCGTAGTTGACGAGGCCGCGTGCGACTTCGCGGCCGTCGGGGCCGAAGCAGCCGACGACCTCGCCGCGCTCGAAGTCGCCGGCGACCGCGACGACGCCGATCGGCAGCAGGCTCTTGCCTTCGCGCGAGAGTGCCCGCACGGCGCCTTCGTCGAGTTGGAGACGACCTGCCAGCTGCACGTGGTCGGCAAGCCACTGCTTGCGCGCGGCGAGCGAATTGCGCTCGGCGGAGAGCTGGGTGCCGATCGCCTCGCCCGCAGCGAGGCGGGTCAGCACGTCGGGTTCGCGGCCGCAGGCGATGACCGTCGATGCACCCGAGCGCGCTGCGCGCCTGGCTGCGAGCACCTTGGTCAGCATGCCGCCGCGGCCGATCGTGCTGCCGGCGCCGCCGGCCATCGCCTCGAGCGCGGGGTCGCCGGCGCGAGCCATCTTCACCAGCGTCGCGGCAGGGTCGCTGCGCGGGTCGGCGGTATAGAGGCCCTGCTGGTCGGTCAGCAGCACCAGCACGTCGGCCTCGACCAGATTGGTGACGAGGGCGCCCAGCGTGTCGTTGTCGCCGAAGCGGATCTCGTCGGTGGTGACGGTGTCGTTCTCGTTGATGACCGGAATCACGCCGAGTCCGAGCAGCGTCGTCAGCGTCGTGCGCGCGTTCAGGTAGCGCTTGCGGTCGGCGAGATCCTCGTGGGTCAGCAGCACCTGCGCCGTGCGCAGGCCGTATTCGGCGAAGGCGCGCTCGTAGGCCTGCACCAGGCCCATCTGGCCGACGGCCGCCGCTGCCTGCAGTTCGTGGATCGCGTGCGGGCGCGTCGACCAGCCCAGGCGCAGCATGCCTTCGGCGATCGCTCCGGAAGAGACGAGGACCACCGACTTGCCGCCACGCGACAGCTGCGCGATCTCCCCGGCCCAGCGTGCCACCGCGGCGTGGTCGAGCCCGCGTCCCTCGTTGGTGACGAGGCTCGAGCCCACCTTGACCACGAGGCGGCTCGCCCCTGCCACGGCACTCGCGCTCACGGCGTGTCCGCGCCGCGGCGCCGGCGGCGCGGCGCGACCGGCGCGGGCCTGACGACGACCGGCTCGCCGGGCAGCGGCGTCACCGTGACGGCGGCAGCCGTCGGCTGCGCCGGTCCGCGCGCCTTCGCCGGGGCAGGCGCCGCGGTGGGCATGGCCACCGGCGCCTGCGGATGCGCGTCGAGCCACTGCTGGATTGCGAAGATTAGTTCGCGACACCCGCTGCCGTCGATCGCGGAGATGCCGAACCAGGGGCCTTTCCACCGGTACTTCTTCACGAACGCCTTCCCCCGGGTCTCGCGCTCGGCCCCGGGGAGGAGGTCGAGCTTGTTCAGCACCAGCCAGCGTGGCTTGTCGTAGAGCGCAGCGTCGTACTTGCGCAGCTCCTCGACGATCGCATGGGCATCGGCAACCGGATTCGCGTCGGGATCGAGCGGCGCGATGTCGACCAGGTGCAGCAGCAGCCTGGTGCGCTGCAGGTGGCGCAGGAACTGGTGGCCGAGGCCCGCACCTTCGGCAGCGCCTTCGATCAGGCCCGGGATGTCGGCGACGACGAAGCTGCGACCTTCGTCGGTCCTGACGACCCCGAGCTGCGGCGCGAGCGTGGTGAACGGGTAGTCGGCGACTTTAGGGCGCGCCGCGGAGATCGCGCGGATCAGCGTCGACTTGCCTGCATTCGGCAGGCCCAGCAGGCCCACGTCGGCGAGCACCTTGAGCTCGAGCCGCAGGCGGCGCTTCTCTCCGGGCTCGCCCGGCGTCGCCTGGCGCGGCGCGCGATTGACGCTCGACTTGAAATGCAGGTTGCCAAGTCCGCCCTTGCCGCCCTTGGCCACCAGGGCGCGCGCGCCGTCGCGGTCGAGGTCGGCGATCGGCTCGCCGGTGTCGGCGTCGGTGATCACCGTGCCCACCGGCATGCGCAGGATCACGTCGTCGGCGCCGCGGCCGTACTGGTCGGCGCCACGGCCGTTCTCGCCGCGTTTGGCACGATGGATCCGCGCGTAGCGATAGTCGATCAGCGTGTTGATGTTGCGATCCGCGACGGCGAAGATGCTGCCGCCGCGGCCGCCGTCACCGCCGTCAGGTCCTCCGCGCGGGATGTACTTCTCGCGGCGAAACGACACGGCGCCATTGCCGCCGTCGCCGGCAAGCACCTCGATCATGGCTTCGTCGATGAATTTCACGCTGCATCCCTCAGGTAGAGCACATAGCGCTCGGTCGCGTCGCCGCGCCGGCTTCCCGACCATTCGACGTGCCAGCCGGCGATTTGCGGGGGCGGACCCTGCTGCGTACCGTACTGCACGAGCAGCGCGCGACAATCGGGCTCCGGCTGGACCTCCTCGCGCACGGTGACGAGCCCGGCGAAATAATAGAAGAGCGCGCGCTGCGGATCGCCGAGGTTGCGGCTCGCGACGCATCCATGCGCGGGGAGGTGCGCCTTGACGCTTTCGACGACGTGGCGATACGAGCGGCGGGAGTCGAGGTAGGGCAGCCAGATCGTCGAGTAGAGGCACCACACGAGCGTGACGCCCGCGGCCCAGTTCAGCAGCGCGCGGCGGTTGCTGCGCCGGGCGGGGCGCACCAGGGCGATCCACAGCAGCGTCAGGAACAGCGCTGCCGCGACGGCGCTCAGGTGGAAGGCCGGCCGGTAACCCGTCTCCGTGTCGCGGAACAGCGTGGCGGCGGCCCGCGACATGCCGTAGATCCTCGCGTCGATCCACAGACCCCAGACGACAATTGCCAGCAGGCCGAAGGTGAGGATGCCGAACCAGTCCAGCGCCGCCGAGTAACCCCGCTTCAAGGAATCGACCTCGAGCGTCGCCAGCAGGGCGAGCGGAACGACCAGCGGCAGCGCCTGGATCAGCTTGGGATCGGGTATCAGCAGCAGATTGGCGAAGATCACGACCGCCAGCAATCCCGGGAGCTGCACGGCGGGCTGCCCGAGCCCGCCGTTGAATCCGCGGCCGCGGGTCCACAGCGTCCACGCGACCAGCGGCAGCGATGGCCACGCGAACCAGACGATGTTGCGCAAGAAGTAGAGCGGCGCGGCGTTGCCGGCGCCGCCGGGAAGTGCGATGAACTGGGCGGCACGTTGGCCGTCGATCCACGCGTCGAACAGCGCGCTGTCGCGCAGGTCGAGCGCCACGACCCACGGTGTCCCGATCGCCGCACCGACCACCAGCGCGACCGCGAGGGTGATCGCGTATTCGCGTCTGCGCCAGGCGGGACCCACCATCGGCAGCAGCAAGGAAGTCAGCGCGAGCCATGCCGGCGACTGCAAGCCCTGGCTCAGGAACGCGATCGCCATGCCCAGTCCGATCCATGCGCCGCCGGCGGCGGGGCGGCGCAGCGCTAGCGCGTGGCCAAAGAGCGCGATCGCCACGCCGGTCATCGCGCCCAGTTCCCCGGACAGCACGTGCCCGCGGTCCCACAGGCCGACAGTGCCGATCAGCAGCAGCACCGGCAGCCAGCGGGATTCGCGCCCGGCCAGCTCGCCGCTCGCAAGGGCGGCGAACAGCAGGGTGAGGGCCAGCGCCAGTCCGGCGACCAGCCGCGCGGCATCGAAGGGTTCCAGTGGCGGCGAGAGGAGGTCCTGGGAGACGGCGGCCAACGCCGGCATCAGCGGCGGACGCGCCAGGTCGACTTCGCCCGCGAGGCGGGGCACGATGTAATCGCCGCTCTGGTGCATCTCCCAGGCGATGCCGAAATTCGTCGCGTCGTCGAACTTCCACGGGTCATGGCCGACGAGACCGAGTGCGATCCAGGCGGCGGCGAGCAGCAGCAGTCCCGCCTGTTTCCAGTTGCGGTAGGGCTCGGACGGGCTCAACCGTACCGGGTCGGGCGGCGGCGATGCCGGGCGGAGGGCGCTGCGCATGGCAGGAGAATGGCGGCAAGGGCTCGTCGCCGCAACGAAAAAGGCAGCCGAAGCTGCCTTTTTGCGATGGCGGGGACGATGACCCGGCGATCAGGCGGACGTCGTGGCCGACTTGCTGCCGTAGCGCTGGCGGAACTTCTCGACGCGTCCTGCCGTGTCCATGATCTTCTGCTTGCCCGTGTAGAACGGGTGGCAGGACGAGCAGACTTCGACGTGCAACGGCTTGTCGATCGTCGAGCGCGTGGTGAAGTTGTTGCCGCAGCTGCAGCTGACCTGGATTTCGCTGTACTTCGGATGGATGTCGGTCTTCATTGCGCGCCTCGTGTGCGGGCGACCCGCTTCGTCTGCGAGCCGCCATCGGGTGATGCGGTCGGTGATGCCATCGGCGGCGCGGCCGGCCTTGCGGCCGATCGCGCCACGGGCCGCCGTGGCGGGATCTGGCTGGCGATCCCGGCGGTCTGGCGAATCGCGCATTATCCTGGATCCCGCGCTGCAATGCAAGATCGGGCGAGCGCTCCGAACGGGAACTGCGGCTTAACTCGTTGACTCGAAAACAAAAGTTCAGGGCTTGCCGCTAGCCGCGGCGGTGTGAGCGGAGGGCCGGAATCTCCGGCGTCAGCCACGCCTCATCGAGTCGAAGAAGTCCGCGTTGCTCTTGGTCGCCTTGACCTTGTCGAGCAGGAATTCCATCGCCTCGAGCTCGTCCATCGGGTAGAGCAGCTTGCGCAGAATCCAGATCTTCTGGAGGATGTCCGGCTTCAGCAGCAACTCCTCCCGGCGTGTGCCCGAGCGGTTCACGTTGATCGCCGGATAGATGCGCTTTTCCGCCATCCGCCGATCGAGGTGGATTTCCATGTTGCCGGTGCCCTTGAACTCCTCGTAGATGACGTCGTCCATCCGCGAGCCGGTGTCGATCAGCGCCGTGGCGATGATGGTCAGCGAGCCGCCTTCCTCGATGTTGCGCGCCGCGCCGAAGAAGCGCTTCGGCCGCTGCAGCGCATTGGCGTCGACGCCACCGGTCAGGACCTTGCCCGAGGCCGGAACCACGGTGTTGTAGGCGCGCGCGAGGCGCGTGATCGAGTCGAGCAGGATGACGACGTCCTTCTTGTGCTCGACGAGGCGCTTGGCCTTCTCGATTACCATCTCGGCAACCTGCACGTGACGTGTCGCCGGCTCGTCGAACGTCGATGCCACGACCTCGCCGCGCACCGTGCGCTGCATCTCGGTCACTTCCTCGGGACGCTCGTCGATCAACAGCACGATCAGGATCACGTCGGGGTGGTTCGCGGTGATCGCGTGGGCGATGTGCTGCAGCATCACCGTCTTGCCCGACTTGGGGGAGGCGACGAGCAGGCCGCGCTGGCCCTTGCCGATCGGGGCGACGATGTCGATGATCCGGCCGGTGGTGTTCTCCTCGGCCTTGATGTCGCGCTCGAGCACCATCGGCTCGTCAGGGAACAGCGGCGTCAGGTTCTCGAAGAGGATCTTGGACTTCGCGTTCTCCGGCGGCTCGCCGTTGACCTTGTCGACCTTGACCAGCGCGAAGTAGCGCTCGCCGTCCTTCGGCGTGCGGATCTCGCCTTCGATCGTGTCCCCGGTGTGCAGGTTGAAGCGGCGGATCTGCGATGGCGAGATGTAGATG
>DATGDG010000081.1:0-7360 GCA_035311025.1 Casimicrobiaceae bacterium | reverse complement strand
CGGCGCGGAGATCGGAATCCCCCGGGACGACCTGCCGGAGCTTCCGACCGGCGAGTATTACCAGGGCGACCTGGTCGGAATGGCAGTGGAGAATCGCGATGGCGTCGCCCTCGGTCGCGTCATGGGGTTTGCCGAAAGCGGCGCCCATCCGCTGCTGCAGGTCACCGACGAGGCCGGGGTCGAACGGCTGATTCCTTGGGTCGGGCAGTACGTGATTGCAGTCGATGTCGACGCGGGACGCATCGACGTCGACTGGCCCGCGGATTACTGAGGGACCGGGAACATCTGCGCGAGGCGCGATCGCGAAGGTCCGGGCGGCAGCGAAAAGCCATGCGCATCGATGTCGTGACGCTGTTCCCGGACATGGTCGGCCATGCGGCCGGGTTCGGCGTGACGGGCAGGGCGCTCGCCCGCGGACTGTGGCAGCTGGGCCTGTGGAATCCGCGCGATTTCACGACGGATGCGCACCGGACCGTCGACGATCGCCCTTACGGCGGCGGGCCGGGGATGGTGATGATGGTGGAGCCGCTGTCGAAGGCATTGGCAGCAGCGCGGGCGGCACAGGCCGCGCAGGGTGTCGCGCGGCCGCGGACGCTGTGCCTGTCGCCGGCGGGTACCGCGCTGACCCATGCCGCGGTGATGGCATTGGCCGCGGGCGCGGAGCGTGGACTGGTGCTCGTCGCAGGCCGCTACGAGGGCATCGACCAGCGCCTGCTCGACCGCGAGATCGACGCCGAGGTCTCGATCGGGGATTTCGTCGTCTCGGGCGGCGAATTGCCGGCGCTGCTGCTGATCGATTCGATCGTGCGGCAGCTCCCGGGCGCGTTGAACGATGCCGAATCGGCGCGGCAGGATTCGTTCGCCGAAGGGCTGCTCGATTGCCCGCATTACACGCGGCCCGAGACGTATGATGGCGAACCGGTGCCCGCAGTGCTGCTGTCGGGCAATCACGCGGCGATCAGGCGCTGGCGCCTGATGCAGTCGCTGGGCAGGACGTGGCAGCGGCGGCCGGATCTGTTACGCGACCGGGCACTGACGAAGGAAGAGCAGGCGTTGCTGGACGAATTCAGGAAGACCGATAACTAACCGACGCATCAGGGGGCGCCCTGCGCTGCGTTCGATCGACCGCCATGGCGGTCTGCGAAAGGAACCGACGTCATGAACCTCATCGAAACGCTGGAGCGCGAAGAGATCGCGCGACTCAACAAGACCATTCCCGAGTTCGCCCCGGGAGACACGGTCATCGTCAACGTCAACGTCGTCGAAGGCGAGCGCAAGCGCGTCCAGGCGTACGAGGGCGTCGTCATCGGCAAGCGCAACCGCGGCCTCAACTCGGCGTTCACGGTCCGCAAGATCTCGAGCGGCGAAGGGGTCGAGCGGACGTTCCAGACCTACTCGCCGCTGATCGCGTCGATCGAGGTCAAGCGCCGGGGCGATGTCCGGCGCGCCAAGCTCTATTACCTGCGCGGACGCTCGGGGAAATCGGCGCGTATCCGCGAAAAGCTGGCGATTCGCGATTCGGCCAAGTCCGAATAACGTTTTCGCGCATCGGATCGCGCGTCGGCTGCACTGCCGGCGCGCGGCAGCATCGGGCGGCCCCGCGGGGCCGCCTCTTCATTGGCGACACCCATCGGCCTTATCCGGGCGAGGGAAGGCGGCGCCGGCTACCATGTGGCGCGGTTCTTGCAGCAGTCTGCCGGATTGGGCGCGGAACCCGGTTCGATTGCCAATCCGCGGCTTCTGTCGCACCATTCCAATGGCATAATCAGGCCGACTTCGCCGCAACGCATGAAGGCAACGCTTTACGACGCTCTCGGAATCCTTCCGACTTCGTCCGACGAGGAGGTCCGCGCGGCATTGCGCGGACTCATCCGGAAGTACTACACGAAGACCCGCGACGGGCAGGGAAACGTCGAAGAGGCCCTGCGTTTCATCAATCATGCCAGTCGCATACTGAGCGATCCGGAGCGGCGCGAGCGCTACGACGAGGAACTCGCCGAGTCGTCCCAGGCGGACGATCGCGAGGTGGCGCAGATCGCGGGCAACGCGCTCCTGGGCGACGACGAGCACACCGAAGTCGGCGTCGCGACCGGGCTGGGCGAGATGCTCCTCGAGGATCCGCTCGACTCGGGGCTGCCCGACGACCGCGAGGACGTCCCCGCGACGCACCACCCGGGGCTCACCCAGCGCGTCGCGTCGTTCGGGCGGTCGTCGATCGTGACCGTCGGATTGAGCGCGATCTTCGCCGGTTTCATTGGCGCGGCGATCGTCTTCGTGACGCCACCGGACACCATCGTGGTCGGTCGCCAAGTGATCGGCTGGCTGATGCTCGCGCTGGCGCTGCTCGCGCTGGTCTACGGCGCCGTCCACGGATTCGTGCACCTGCGCCGGGTTCGCGGGAGTTCGCATTCCGGGCTGGTTCCGCAGACGGACCTCGCGATCCTCAACTGGCGCCGCGAGCGCAGCGTGTTCCTCGGCACCAACCAGCCTCAGGAGGACGCCTCCTGGATCTTCCAGCTGCGCATGGCCGAGCTGGAGCGGGCGAAGTCGGGCCGCACTAGCGAGCCGCGGCCGTGGCACCGGCTGGCAGCGCGCGTGTTCGATTACGCGATCTGGGGATTGATGCTGGCGCTCTTGCTGTCGCAGCTGCGCAGCGCCGGAGTCATTTCGTCGTCTGCCGCGTACTGGCTCGGACACCCGCTGGTCGCGCCGGTCATCATCACGCTGTCCTGGGTGCCGATCGAGACCCTGCTGATTGCCGCGGTAGGCACCACGCCGGGCAAGTGGCTGTTCGGCATCTACCTGCAGTTCTCGATTTCGGATGCCTATGCGCGCCGCGACACCCTCTCGCAGCTCGCGCGCGGTTTCAGGCGGGCGATCCGCGTCTGGGTCGAGGGCGTTGGATGCGGGTTCCCGCTGATCGCTCCGGTGCTGATCGCGGTGGCGCACGAGAACCTCGTGGAAAACCAGGAGACCGACTGGGACTTCGCGCTCGACTGCCTCGTCACCCACGGGCCGGCCGGCGTCGTGAACACCGTCACCGGGGTCTGCGGTATTGCCGCCATGGCCTGGCTCTACGGCGTCGCCTGGCATCAGCCGCTGACCGACGCGGTCGCCTGGGCGCGCACGTCGATCACCGACGCGCTGCCCTCGTCGTCGAAGCTGATGGGCGGCATCGCCAAGGGCGCGCGCGAAATCGATCGGCTGATGCCCGCGTCATCGGCCCCTG
The DNA here is from genome assembly GCA_035311025.1 of Casimicrobiaceae bacterium. Lineage (GTDB taxonomy): Bacteria > Pseudomonadota > Gammaproteobacteria > Burkholderiales > Casimicrobiaceae > VBCG01. The sequence continues at coordinate 4,131 of DATGDG010000081.1, read as the reverse complement.
CGGTGCGGGCCTCCGCCTCCGTCCCCGGTTCCACGGCGGGCGCTGCCGCGGCTGCCGTAGCGCGCGCGGCCCCTGCTCCGGCTGGCGCTCGGGCATCCGCCGCGGACCCGGGCCCGGCGGCCGACGCTGCGCCGGTCGGCGACGCCGCGTTCGTCGCGATGATGGCCGCGCGACGCGCCGAGACCGATGCGCTTCGCAGCGAAGGACCGCGGGTACTTGCCACCGGCGACTACAAGCGCGCGGCCGAACTTTGCCAGTCGTGGTCCGAGCTCGAGCTCGACAACCCCGAGGCATGGCGCTGTCTCGGGAAAGCCGAGCAGGGGCTGGGCAAATACCAGGATGCGATCAACGCCTTCCGCAAGGCGAAGCAGTACGCCCCGGCCGACAAGTCGCTCGACGTCGCGATCCAGGACGCCGAGCGGGGCCTCGTCACCCAGTTCCTGAATCGCTACAGCCGCTGAGTCGGGCCCGCGGAATCAGGTGATCACCGCGAGCCAGAAAGGCAGCGTGAACACGGCGAGCAGGGTTCCACTCGAAATCAAGAGGGCGACCGGGGCGCCGACCCCGGTCATTTGCACCGCGAGGATGTAAGCCGACGTCGCCGTCGGTACGGCAGCCAGCAGCACTGCGACCTGGCGCTCGACCGGCGAGAGTCCGAACAGCGTGGCGAGTCCCAGCGCGACGGCGGGAAGCACCCCGAGCTTCAGCGCATTCCACCAGACGAGCCCCGGGAGCGGGAGCGTACCGCGCACGAACGCGAGCCCGGCGCCGGCGGCGAGGAGTCCCAGCGGCAGCGCCGCCGCCGACAGCGACGCAAGCACGTGCGCGAGCAGCGCGGGCATCGCGATCCCCGTGGCGTTCCACAACAGCCCGCTCGCGCAGGCGATGACCAGCGGATTGGTCGCGATCGCCCGGGCGATGCCCCTGCCGCGGCCGTGGATCAGCATCGCGACGGCCGCGACGTTGACCAGCGGGACCAGCACCCCGATCAGCAGGCTCATCGCGGCGACGCCTCGCGCACCGCCGAGACTGCTCGCGCCGGCGAGCGCGACGTAGCTGTTGAAGCGGAATCCGCACTGGAAGCACGCGGCGAACGTCGGTTGCGGCAGGCGCAGCAGCGGCCGGACGATCAGCGACGCGACCATTCCGGTTGCCGTGAACAGGATGCCGACGACGATCAGCTTCGATGCATCGCCCAACGCCAACGTCGAAGTCACGAGCGCGCGGAACAGCAGGGCGGGAAACAGCACGAAATAGACGATGCGCTCGACACCGCGCCAGAAAGCGGCGTCGAACCACGGTGTGCGCTTGAGCGCTGCGCCCAGCGCGATCAGAAGGAAATCCGGCAGCAGCAGGAGCGCAGGGGTCATCGGGGCGGATCATCGGGGAGCAGGCGCAGGCGCCCGGCCCGCGCGCGGTGGGCATACTGCGCGGCGAAGCTCAACCGCGAATGCGGCGCAGCAGCGACGACGTCGATCGGTCGTGGCGAAACGGTATCGCGACGAAGCGCCCGCCGTGGGCAATGACTTCTGCGGCGCCGGCCGTCGTCGCCGCCGTGTAATCGCCGCCCTTGACCAGCACGTCGGGCATGCAGGCGACGATCAGGTCGCGCGGCGTATCGGCGTCGAACGGCACGACGAGGTCGACGCAGGCCAGGGCGGCCAGCACGGCCATCCGGTCCTCCAGCGGGTTGAGCGGCCGGTCGCTGCCCTTGCCCAGCTGCCGCACCGAGGCATCCGAGTTGACCGCGACGACCAGCGAGGCCCCGAGGCCTTTCGCTTGCTCCAGGTAGGTGACGTGCCCGCGGTGCAGGAGGTCGAACACGCCGTTGGTGAAGACGAGCGGGCGCGGCAGTTGGGCGATGCGCCGCAGCGCGTCGCCTGCCTGCGCGATCCTGGCCGGATAGCGAGGCTCGGGCAGCGCGTCGCTCGCCGGATCCTGCGCCACCGCTGCTCAGTCGATGTACTGGAACAGCTTGACGACCCGGGCGACGCCCGAGGTCGTCGCCGCGATCTGCGTGGCGGCGTCGGCCTCGGCATGAGTGACCAGACCCATCAGGTAGACGACCTGGCGCTCGGTGACGACCTTGACGTACGTCGCCGAGAATTTGTTCGCTTCGACGAAGCGCGACTTGACCTTCGCGGTGATGTACGTGTCATCGGTGCGGGACTCGAGGTTCGATGCCGGGCCGACCAGCAGCTCGTTGTCCACGGTCCGCACCTTCGGCGTCGTACGCGCGATCTCGACGATCGAGTTCATCGTGTCCTGCGTCGGGACCTCGCCGGTCAGGAGCACGATGCCGTTGTAGCTCGTCACGTTGACGTGGACGCGGTCTCCGAAGCCGGCGCCGATGTTGTTCGCGATCTTGAGCTCGATGCTGCTGTCGTCGACCTGTGCGCCGGCGGAGCGCCGATCGGTCGCGACCAGCGCCGCGCCGCCGACCGCCCCGGCGACGAGCACCGGGGCGCAGCCGGCGAGCAGGGTGGACACGGCGGTCACGGCGGCGAATACGGCGAGCAGCAGTCGTTTGTTCATGCATCGTCTCCCAGTAGCGTGGCGTCGATCACGTCGCAGAGGCAATGGATCGTCAGCAGATGGACTTCCTGGATGCGCATCGTGCGTCCGTGAGGAACGCACAGATGGACGTCCCCGGGAAGCAGAAGTTCACCGACGCGGCCGCCGCCCTTGCCGGTGAGCGCGACGACGCGCATCTCGCGTTCGTGTGCGGCGTCGAGGGCGGCAATGACGTTCGGCGAGTTGCCGGACGTCGATATCGCGAGCAGGACGTCGCCCTTCCTTCCCAGCGCACGGACCTGCTTGGCGAAAACCTGCTCGAACGCGTAGTCGTTGGCAACCGCGGTCAGCAGCGAAGTGTCGGTGGCGAGCGACATCGCCGGCAGCTCGGGGCGCTCGCGTTCGAAGCGTCCTACGAGCTCGGCGGCGAAATGCTGGGCGTCCGAGGCCGATCCGCCATTGCCGCAGGCGAGGATCTTGCCGTCGGCGAGCAGGCATTCGGTCAGCAGCGCGGCGGCGCGCGCGATCGGCTCTGCCATCGCGTGCACCGCCTCCTGCTTGAGTTTTGCGCTGTCGGCGAAGTGTCCGCGTACCCGGTCGACGTGATCGGTCATGGCGCGTGATTCTAGCAGGGCGCCCGCATTCGTCACGCGTGCCCGCGGGTGCGACGTTCGATGCGACCCCGGTGGGTCCCTTTCAGTCGACGCCGAGGATGTCGCGCTGCCATTCGATCGTCCGCGGGTCGAGGCCCTGCATGAGGACGGCGTCGAAGCGGCAGGGAGGCTCGCGGCCGATCATCGCGAGGTAGCCGTTTGCGGCGGAGACGAGGCGCCTGCGCTTGGCGGCGGTGATGCTGGCGATGGCGCCGCCGAAACGCCGCGAACGGCGCATCCGGACCTCGACGAAGACCAGCACGTCGCGGTCGCGGGCGATCAGGTCGATTTCCCCGAATCGCGTGCGGAAGTTCCTCGCGACGATCGCGAGCCCTTGTGCGACCAGGTAGCGGGCAGCCAGGGTCTCGGCGCGTGCGCCGGTGACGCCGGGGGCCGCGTCGTCATGGGGCGGGTTCGAGCGGGACGAGCTGGCCGTCACGATAGACACCGAGCGCGCCTTCGCGGACGAACCGGTGGCCCTGGAGCGCTATGTGACCGGTCGCGCCGTCGATCTCGAATTGTCCGGGCGGTCCGGCGTCGAATGCCGACGCGATCCGGTACGCGTCGAAGCCGAACGCATAGAGGCGCATCAGCGCATCGCTGTCGACGTCGGGGGCCTTGAGGGCGGCGAACGCCGGCGCGTCCGGGGTCAGGAGCCACGGGATCTCGACGACCCGGACCCCATCGAGATCGTGGGCGGACGCGAGCGACGGGCGCTCGAAGACCAGCCCGCTCGCGTAGGCGGTGACTTCGCCGAGGTAGGGCTTCACCAGCGCCGCGTGCTGGCCGTTCATCGCCAGCAGGACGGCATCGGGGGGCGCCTTGGCCAGCGAGGAACGCAGCGCGGCCAGTGCATCGGGCGTGGCGTCGAATGGAAGATCGGCCGGTGCGGTTCCGCCGTCGGCGACCCAGTCCCGGGCAAACCCCGTGGCCAAGCGCTTCATCAGCGGCGTGTCGCCCTCGA
>DATGDG010000080.1:0-4661 GCA_035311025.1 Casimicrobiaceae bacterium | reverse complement strand
CACTTGCGCCGGCAGGCAGGGGCTGCCCGGCGGCGTGCTCGATTGACAGAACGAGCGTAACGCGCTCTAATACAAGGCTTTTCCGCCGTCGCCCGCAACCGGCCCTCCGCCTGGGCGCGGCCCACCAGGCAATCTACGGGCAACCTACAGGTCCTCGACGATGAAACGCACTTACCAACCTTCGAAGCTGCGCCGCGCGCGCACGCACGGATTCCGCGCCCGGATGCAAACCGTCGGCGGCCGCAAGGTCCTGTCGGCGCGGCGCGCGAAGGGTCGCGCCAGGCTCGCGGTCTGACGCCGATTGCATCAGCGCAGCGCATCCGGAATTCCCGCTACCGCCTGCGCGGCATCGGCGCGTTCGAAACCGTATTCCGCAGCGGCAGGCGGCACGATGCACAGTACCTGCAATTGATCGCAGCGCCCGCCGCGCAATCGCCCGGCCGCGTCGGCTATGTCATTGGTCGCAAGGCGATGCCGCGCGCGGTCGACCGTAACCGGCTGCGTCGCGGCCTGCGCGAATTGATCCGTGCGACGCGACCCGCCCTGGAGGCCTTCGACGTGATCCTGCGGGTCAAGCGCAGCGTGGCGCGGACCGAGATCGATCTCGTGCTCGACGAGGCGCGGCGACTGCTCACCCGGCTGCGGGAACCCGCGGTCGCCGTCCGATGAAGCGTCTGATGCTTGCCCTCCTGAAGGGCTACCAGTATCTGCTGCGCCCGATGCTGGGCTCGAATTGCCGCTTCTACCCCAGTTGTTCCGACTACGCGCGCGAGGCGATCGAACGCCATGGTGCGATCCACGGAACCTGGCTCGCGACAAAGCGTCTCGGACGCTGTCACCCTTATCATCCGGGCGGTTACGACCCGGTCCCCTGACGCCGCCCCGTCTCCTCACCCGAACCCGCCGAGATCCCCGGCGCGCGGCGATCGCTGCGCGATCGCCGAGCCGGCAACGCCCAAGCCCTGCATGGACATCCAACGCCTGATCCTGTGGCTCGTCTTCTCCTTTTCCGGTGTGATGCTGTGGCAGGCCTGGGAGCGCCAGCACAACGCTCCGTTACCGGTGCCGCCGGCGCAGTCGTTCGCGCCGGCGAGCGGCTCGTCGGCGCCGCCGGCCATCCCGGGTGCCGAGGCGCCGGGGGCGACCGCGGGGGGCGTTCCGTCAGGTCCGGCCACCACCGCCGCACCCTCGACGGGGGCCGGGACGGCGACCGGGGCCGCCGTTCCGGCGGGGCGGACGATCGAGGTCCGCACCGATCTCTACACGGCCGACGTCGATACGATCGGCGGGATCATCACCCGCATGGGCCTCGCAATGCATCGCAATGCCGAGGACAGGTCCAAGCCGTATGACGTCCTGCTGCACAACGCCGAACGGACCTTCGTCGCCCAGGCGGGGCTGATCGGCGACGGGCTGCCGAACCACCGGACACCCTATGAAGTCTTGCCGGGCCCGCGGTCGTTGCCGGCTGGCGCCGATCATTTCGACCTGAAGCTCCAGGCGACCGCGCCCAACGGCGACAAGGTCGTGCAGACGCTGACGTTCCATCGCGGCAGCTACGTGATCGACGTCGCGTTCGACATCACGAATGCGGGCACCGCGCCGCTCAAGCCCGAGGCGTACTTCCAGTTGATGCGCGACACGAAGGTGGTCGGCGTCGTGAGCCGGATGGGGCCCAAGCCCTACGTCGGTCCGGTCGTCTACGACGAAAAGGACAAGTACAAGAAGATCGATTTCGAGGAGATCGACAAGGATGCGGCCGACCCCAGCCGCAAGCCGCCGTACACCCAGGTGGACGACAACGGGTGGATCGGAATGGTCGAGCACTACTTCGTCGTCGCGTGGTTGCCTCCCGAGACGCCGAAGATCGAACGCCGTTTCTACACGACCAGGCTCGGCAACGGCCTGTACACCGCCGGGGTGCGCTATTCCGCGGGCACGATCGCGCCGGGGGCGACCGGCGTCATCCGCGCGAGCCTCTACGCGGGCCCGCAGGACCAGGAGGTGCTCTCCAAGCTCGCGCCGGGCCTGAACCTGGTGGTCGACTACGGCATCTTCACGATCATCGCCGAGCCGCTGTTCCTGCTGCTGAAGTTCCTGCACAAGCTGATCGGCAACTGGGGCTTCGCGATCATCGTGATGACCATCATGATCAAGGGCGCGTTCTACCCGCTCAATGCGACCTCGGCGCGCTCGATGGCGAAGATGAAGCTGGTAGCGCCGAAGATGAAGGCGCTGCAGGAGCAGTACGCCAACGACAAGCAGCAGCTCCAGATGAAGATGATGGAGCTATACAAGCAGGAGAAGATCAACCCGCTGGGCGGCTGCCTGCCGATCGTCGTCCAGATTCCGGTGTTCATCGCGCTGTACTGGGTGCTGCTGTCGGCGGTCGAGCTGCGCCATGCGCCCTGGATCGGCTGGATTCACGACCTGTCGGCGCCCGACCCGTTCTTCGTCCTGCCGGTCATCTACGCGATCACCGCGTACCTGCAGGTGAGGTTGTCCCCGACGCCGATCTCCGATCCGGTGCAGGCGAAGGTGATGCAGATCATGCCGGTCGCATTCTCGATCATGTTCCTGTTCTTCCCGTCGGGGCTGGTGCTCTACTGGCTGGTCAACAACCTGCTGCAGATCGCCCAGCAGTGGCATGTGAACCGGATGCTGACCAAAGAGACCGAGCAGGCCGCGGCCAAGCGGCGCTGATTGCCGCGGCGCGGCCCCCGGGACTCGTCCGGGTCGTGACCGAAGGGCGGCCGCGCCTTGTGCGGAGCGCGGTAAGCTCACCCGCATGAACCTGCCGCGCCCTGTCGCCGCGCTCGCCTGCGCTCCGACGATTGCCGCGATTGCCACGCCCCCGGGACGCGGTGGCGTCGGCATCGTCCGTGTGTCGGGCGGCGACGTCGCCGCGCTGGTCGAGGGGATCGCGGGACGCGCATTGCCGCCGCGCATCGCGACCCGGGTCACGCTCCGCGACGCACGGGGCGCGCCGATCGACGCCGGCCTCGCGCTCTGGTTTCCCGGGCCGCACTCCTACACCGGCGAGAACGTCGTCGAATGGCACGCGCACGGCGGTCCGGCCGTGATGCGCCTGCTGCTCGCGCGCTGCATCGAGTTGGGCGCGAGGCTCGCGGAACCGGGGGAATTCACCAGGCGCGCATTCCTGAATGGCAAGCTGGACCTCGCCCAGGCCGAGAGCGTGGCCGACGTCATCGACGCTTCAACGACCGCCGCGGTGCGTGCGGCGGCGCGCAGCCTGACCGGGGAATTCTCCGCGGAGGTGCACGCACTGCGCGACGCGCTGGTCGAGCTGCGCATGTACACCGAGGCGACGCTCGATTTTCCCGAGGAGGATGTCGAGTTCCTGCGCGAGGGGGACGTGCTCGCCCGGGTCGCAACGGTACGGGTGCGTCTCGCAGGCATCCTCGCGCGGTCCCGCCGCGGCGCGATCCTGCGCGACGGCCTCGCGGTCGTGCTGGTCGGAGCGCCCAACGTCGGAAAATCGAGCCTGCTGAATCGACTCGTCGGCGACGAGGCTGCGATCGTGACGCCGATTCCGGGCACGACGCGCGACACCATCGAGCGGCCGATCGAGCTCGCCGGGATTCCGCTGACGATCATCGACACGGCGGGGCTGCGCGAGACGAGCGATCCCGTCGAGGCGTTGGGCATCGCGCGCACGCGGGCGGCGATCGCGCGCGCCGATGTTGCGCTGGTGCTGAGTGATGCGCGCGAGCCGTTCGCCGACACGGGCCTCGCCGATGCGCTTCCCGGGTCGCTTCCACGCATCGCCGTGCGCAACAAGTGCGACCTCGCGGGAATTGCCGCGCACGTGGCGCGGAGCGCAGACGGTGCGGCGCAGGTGTGGATGTCCGCGCTGACCGGCGAAGGGGTTGCGATGCTGGAGGCCGAGATGCTGCGGGTGGCCGGTGCCGAGCATGCGACCGAGGACGTCTATCTCGCGCGCGAGCGACAGGTGAGCGCTCTGGCGGAGGCCGCGACGCACCTCGGTGCTGCGCAGAAGCACGTTTCGATCGCGCCGCCGGCGATCGAGCTCTTCGCCGAGGAATTGCGCGTCGCACAGGATGCGCTGTCGAAAGTCACCGGCGAGTTCACCGCCGACGACCTGCTCGGCGAGATCTTCTCGCGGTTCTGCATCGGAAAATAGCGGAGCGTCCGCAGCGGCAGCCAGGGCGGGCCCCCGGTTGCTGCGCGGCAGTGCCATTCTTCGAGCGACGGTCTGCCGGCGCGGCGCGATCGGTCAGGCCCTTCGACCACGCGCAGGGCGATGAATTCGCCTTGGGCTTCGTCGCCCGCGCGTGCTAGAGTTTTCGGTCCCACTGCCACCGCGCCGACGGCGTTCGCACCATGCGCAGCCCCGAGCCGATATCCGCAATCTCCGCCCTTGCCGCCGCGACCGGCGCGCCGCCCCACGTGAGGCACGCCCGATTGCTTGCGTGGGTGCGCGAGATCGCGGCGCTGACCCAGCCCGATCGCATCGAGTGGAGCGACGGCAGCAGCGAGGAATACGACCGGCTGTGTGATGCGATGGTGGCGGCGGGAACGCTGATCCGGCTCGACGCGGTCCGGCGCCCGCACAGCTTTCTCGCGCGTTCGGATCCGTCGGATGTCGCGCGGGTCGAGGACCGGACGTTCATCTGCTC
>DATGDG010000079.1:0-11704 GCA_035311025.1 Casimicrobiaceae bacterium | reverse complement strand
CTTCAGCGACAGCGCGAGCGCCTGCCATTCCATCATCGCGCCGCGTCCGGAGCGGGTACCTCGAACCCGTAGCGATCGAACACCGCACGGGCTGCGGGCCCCTGCAGATAGCGGTAGAAGGCGCGCGCCGCGTTGCCCGCGCCTTTCAGCAGCACCATCTTCTGCACCAGCGGATCGTAGTCCGACAGGGGCAGCAGCGCGTAGTCGCCGCGACCGGCCAGCGCCTTTGATCGCACCAGCGAGTAGGCGACGATGCCGCCCTGCGCCGCCCCGCTGACCGCGAACTGCGCGGTCTGGGCGATGTTCTCGCCCAGCACCAGCCTGGGTTCGATCGCCTGCCACAGCCCGGCGCGCTGCAGCGCCTGGCGCGCGGCACGGCCGTAGGGTGCGTGCTCGGGATTGGCGATCGCGAACTTGCGCAAGCTCCCGTCGGCCAGGGCAAGGGCGACACCGCGCAACTGCGGATCGACGGCGATCGGCGATCCTTTCGGGACGAACAGCGCCAGCCGGCCCAACGCGTAGATGACGCCGGCATCGACCGTGCGTCCCTGGCGCGCGAGTTCGTCGACATACGACCGATCGGCCGACAGGAACAGCTCGAAAGGCGCGCCGTCCTCGATCTGGCGCCGGAAATTGCCCGACGAGCCGAAGACCAGCCTGACCTCCCGTCCGGTTTCGCGGGTGAATTCGCGGGCAATGTCCGGGAGGGCGAACTGCAGGTCGGCGGCTGCCGCAACCAGCGGGAGATCGGCCGCCGCCGGCTGCAGCGGGAACAGGGCCGCGAGCGCGAACGCCGCCGCGACGAACGCGCGGCGCGCCGGATCAGCTCCGATTTTCCCGACGAACATCCCGATGCCCGCTTCCGCGGATCGCTCCAATGGGCGGCGATTCCGCCATGCCGGAATCCGTGCGTAATATACCGTCGTACATAACGGCGCGGGCACTATAGCCTGCCGCCGCGATGGCTGTCCATCGACGCCCCTTACATTAGTTCCGCGACGAAGCGGAATCGGCGCGGCCCTACGCCCGGCGCAGCAGGTCGGCGAGCGCCGCCAGGTCGGCGGCGCTCGCCTTGGCCGCCTTGGACTCGGCATTTCGATAGCAGCGGACCACTTCGGCGCCGGCTGCCGTGAGCCGCGTGCCGCCGCCGTGGGCACCTCCCGCCTCGGTGGCGACCACCGGTTCGGCGAAGCAGCGGTTCATCGTGTCGACGAGCAGCCACGCCCGGCGATACGACATGCCGAGCGCCTTCGCCGCCGCGCTGATCGATCCCGTCGTGCCGATCGCCTCGAGCAGGTCGACCTTGCCGGGGCCCACTGCGATGTCCTCGCCCCTGAGGATGCGCAGGCGGAACTGGACCTCGGGGGCTTCGCGATGCATGGCGCATCGAAGCATACCGCAGCGCTGCACCGGCCCCGCCGAAAACCGGGACGCACCACGCTTTTCGTGGGAAACGCGGTGCGTCCCGGTTTTCCCCGTCCCGGTTTTCCCGTCCCGGTTCTCTCGCTAGCCGGGCTGCTTGTCGGCAACCAGCTTCATCAAGGGCGAGATGACGTCGATCGGCAGCGGGAAGATGATCGTCGAGTTCTTGTCGGCGGCGATCACCGTCAGCGTTTCCAGATAACGCAGTTGCAGCGCCTGCGGCTGCTGGGCCAGGATCTGCGCCGCCTCGAAGAGCTTCTGCGCCGCCTGCATCTCGCCTTCGGCGTGAATGACCTTGGCGCGCCGCTCGCGCTCGGCCTCGGCCTGCCGCGCGATCGCGCGGATCATCGTCTCGTTGATGTCGACGTGCTTGATCTCGACGTTGGAGACCTTGATGCCCCATGACAGCGTCTGCGCATCGAGCGTCTGCTGGATGTCGATGTTGAGCTTCTCGCGCTGCGAGAGCATCTCGTCGAGGTCGTGCTTGCCGAGCACCGAGCGCAGCGTCGTCTGCGCGAGCTGGGAGGTCGCCATCAGGAAATTCTCGACCTCGATGATCGCCTTCTGCGGATCGACGACGCGGAAGTAGACGACCGCATTGACCTTCACCGAAACGTTGTCGCGCGAGATCACGTCCTGGCTCGGCACGTCGAGCACGACGGTCCGCAGCTCGATGCGCACCATCTGCTGGATGCCCGGAATGAGCACGACGAGCCCCGGGCCCTTGACCTTCCAGAAGCGCCCGAGTTGGAACACGACCCCGCGCTGGTATTCACGCAGGATGCGCAGCGACGAGGCCACCAGCGCGACGACGATGACCAGCACGACCAGCGGGCTCACGAATTCCATCTCATCCTCCTTCGCACGGTGCGACCCGCGGCAGCATGCCGTCCATCGCCACGACGCGGACTCTCTGGCCGCGCGTGACGGGTGATGCCGCGCGCACTTGCCAGGTCTCGCCGCGTATGGTCGCCCAGCCGGTTTGCGCGTCGCCCGCGTCTTCGACCATCGCGCCCTCGGCCCCGACCAGCGACGAAACGCCGCTGACCACGGGCGCCCGGCGAGCGCGCAGCGCCATGCGCACGACGACGATGACGAAGGCCGCGCTCACCAGCGCGAGCGCGACGATCAGCGACAGCGGCAGGCCGAAGCCCGGGACGTCGGTGTCGATCAGCATCGTCGCGCCGACGATGAACGCGACGATGCCACCGGCGCCCAGCGACCCGTAGGCCGGCACGAAGACCTCGGCGATCATGAACGCGATGCCCAGGCCGATCAACGCGAGCCCGGCGTAGTTGACCGGCAAGAGGTGCAAGGCGTAGAGGCCGACCAGCAGCGACACCGCGCCGGTGACGCCAGGAAACACATAGCCCGGATGACCGAACTCGAAGATCAGCCCGTAGATGCCGACGAGCATCAGGATCATCGCGACGCCGGGGTCGGTGATCGTGGCGAGCAGCGCGGATCGCCAGTCGGGCTCGACGACGACGATGGGTGCATCCGCGAGCTGCAGCACGTGCTCCCCGCCCGCGGTCGCGATTCTGCGCCCGTCGAGGCGGCGCAGCAGATCCGCCCGGTCGTCGGCGACCAGGTCGACGACGTTCTGCGAGAGCGCCTCCTGCGCCGACAGGCTCGCTGCGTCGAATACCGCTTTCGCCCCCCAGGCGGCGTTGCGGCCGCGCAACTGGGCGAGGCTGCGGATGTACGCCGCCGCATCCTGCATCGCCTTGCGTTCGTGCACGCCGGTGCCGGGTGGCGGCGACTTGCCTTCCGTGGCGGCGCTTCCCGTCGACGGCGCTGCGGGCGTCCCGGCAGGCGAGGCCGGCGGCGGCGGGGCCCCGCCGATCCCGATCGACACCGGCGACGCCGCGCCAAGGTTCGTTCCGGGGGCCATTGCGGCAACGTGACACGCGTACAGGATGAACGTGCCTGCACTCGCGGCCCGCGCACCGGAGGGTGCGACAAAGCCCGCGACGGGCACCGGCGAAGCGAGGATCGCCTGCACGATTTCGCGCATCGACGTATCGAGGCCGCCCGGAGTGTCGAGCTGCAGCACCACCAGCTGCGCACGTTCGCGGGCCGCGCGCGCAAGGCCGCGCTCGACGTATTCGGCGGTCGCCGGGCCGATCACGCCGGAGACGTGCAGCGCCACCACGGGTGCGGGTGCGGCGACGGCGTGCAGCGCCGGCACGAGCATCAGCATCAGGAGCGGGATCACGCGCACGTCGGCCTCCGCTGCATCGCCGGCGGATTGTCGGTGCCGGCCCGCGCTGCGGCGGAGCCCCTGCCCGCCACAGGCACGGTTCATTATGCTCGCCCGGCAGCTGCGCCCCAAACGTCTCGCGCAGCAGTCTGTCAGCGTCGCGGCGGCAGCGGTTTCGGCCGCAGGTTCGGACGCGGACCGAACACCGGCCTCGGCGGGGCCGAAGACGCGATCTCGAGCGCCGTCGCGAGCGCGGTCTCGAGCTGGCGGTCCTTGCCCATCTGCGCGTCCTGCGGCGCATTGTCGACGACGATGTCGGGGTCGGTGCCGTAGTTCTCGACGCTCCAGCCGACGTCGCTGAACCAGAACGAGAACTCGGGCTGCGTCGTCTCGGTGCCGTCGACCAGCGGGTGCCGCGGATTGATGCCGATGACGCCGCCCCAGGTGCGCGTGCCCACGAGCTTGCCGATTTTCATCAACTTGAAGCAGTGCGAGAAGATGTCGCCGTCGGACCCCGCGTGCTCGTTGGTCAGCGCGACGACCGGCCCCGCCGGCGACTCGCTGGGATAGGGCTCGGGCTGCCCCCAGCGCGACAGGTCGTAGCCCAGCCGCTTGCGCGCGACCTTCTCCAGCAGCAATTGCGACACGTGACCGCCGCGGTTGTAGCGCAGGTCGACGATCAGGGCGTCGCGATCGCATTCGCCACTGAAATAGCGATGGAATTCGGCGAAGCCCGCCGACATCATGTCGGGCAGGTGCAGGTAGCCGACGCGGTTGCCCGATCGCTCGTGGACGAAATCGCGGTTGCGCTCGACCCATTCGCGGTAGCGCGCCGGCACTTCGTCGGTGAGCGTCGTGACGAGCACGCTGCGGACCGGCGCATCGGGCGCCGACCCCCTGGGCGGCGCCAGCGTCAGCTCGACTTTCGCCCCCGCCTGGTTGACCAGCAGCGCCTGCGGCGGACGGTCGCGGGCGACCACCTGGCCGTTGACCGCGACGATGCGCTCGCCCACGCGTGCGCGAACGCCGATCGCGTTGAGCGGCGAATCACTCGCTGCATCCCAGGGATCGCCTTCGACGATGCGCGCGATCTCGTAGCCATCGCCGTCGTCCACCGGACGCAGGTCCGCCGCGAGGTGGCCGAGCGCGACGGCGGGCGGGCGTCGGTAATCCCCGCCCATCTCGTAGGCGTGCGACGTGCCGAGTTCGCCCTGCATCTCCCAGATCAGGTCGGAGAGCTCGCTGCGCGTCGAGATGCGCGGCAGCAATGGCTCGTAGCGCCGATAGACGGCGTCCCAGTCCACGCCCGACATGTCCTCGACCCAGAACTGGTCGCGCTGCAACCGCCATACCTCGCGCAGCATCTGCTTCCATTCGCGGCGGGGATCCACCGACAGCCGCACGCGCCGCAGGTCGATGTAGCCGGACTTGCGCGAGGCCTCGTCGGACGGCGCGGAACCGCGCTCGCGGGGATCGGGCACGCGGTCGGCGCGCACCGCGCGCAGCTTGCTGCCGTCGCGCAGGACCAGCGTCGTGTGATCGGCGGCGACGACGAAGTCCTCCGCACGGTCGACGAGGGTTTCGCACTTGCCCGTTTCGAAGTCGAAGACCTCGAGGCGGCCCGGGGCATCCTTGTGTCCGCCGCGACCGTGGGCCCCCGCGATCGGCATCAGCGTCCACACGACCTTGTTGCTCGCCACCCCGGCGATCTGGCCGTAGCGCCCTTCGGGCACCGGGAATGCCGCGATGCGGCGATCGATGCCGTCGACGTCGACCCGAACCGAGGGTTTCGCGCCCTCCTCGGTCTTCCCCGCGCCGCCCTTGCGCTCGTCCTGCGCGAGGCCCCGCGGAACGGCCTCGAACGGCGGACCCGCATCGGCGGCAAGGGCGATCAGGTAGGGGCGCGCGGCCCGCGGGAACGACAGCTCGAACTGCACCGCGTCGTAGACCGGATCGAAAGTTCGCACCGACAGGAAGTACAGGTACTTGCCCGCAGGGTCGAAGGCCGGGCAGTAATCGCGGAAATCGGGCTCGGTGACCAGCGTGCCCGCGCCGTTCACGACGTCGTGAAGCTTGATCGCGCAGCGCCGCTGGTTGATCCAGTGGGTGTAGGCCAGCCAGTGGCCGTCGGGCGACCACGCGAGGTCCTCGCTGCGGCCGGCGTCGCTGCGGTCGACGACGCTGAAGACCTTCGACTCGAGGTCCGCGATCATCACTTCGTGGCGATGATTGGCGAGCGCGATCTTGCTCCCCACCGGCGCCGCCTGCATCGTCAGCACGCGGCCGATGTCCCAGGGCATCGTCGTCGCCGCCCCGTCGCGGAAGACCACCAGGCGCTCCTCGCCCGATTCGTCGCTGACCGCGACCATCGTCTGCCCGTCGGCGAGCCAATGGCCCTGGCGGTAGCGGACGCCGTCGGCGATCCCGTGCTGGCGCACCGCGCCTTCCCACAGCGCGAAACTGAAGAGCTTGCCGCGCATCTCGACGGCGAGGCTGTGCCCGGCGGGGTGCAGCTTGAAACCGGCGAGATTGTCGGCGGCCGGGACGAACTTGCGTGCGGCCTGGGTGCGGGGCGACGGCACCTCGATCGGGACGCGTGCCGTCGTTTCCTTCGCGAGATCGAACAGCCAGATCTCGCCCGCGCACTGGTAGACGATGCGCCTGCCGTCGGTCTGCGCATGCCTCGCGTAGTAGTCGCCGTGGTCGGTGTGCCGGCGCAAGTCCGAGCCGTCGGGGCGGCACGAGTACAGGTTACCCACGCCGTCGACGTCGGACAGATGGTAGATGCGCTCGCCGATCCACATCGGGCTCGTGATGTTGCCGGCGAGCTCGGTCATCCGCCGGAAAGTGCCGGTTCCGGTGGCGTCGCACCACAGGTGCCCCGCCGTGCCGCCGCGATAGCGCTTCCAGCGCGCCGGATCCGCCGTGTTGCGGCCGATCACTTTCGCGTCGCCCGGACCGAACGCCAGGTGGTTGATCTGGCCGAGAGGAATCGGCTCGGGCGTGCCGCCTTCGATGCCCAGCGAGAACGCACGGTAGTTGCGAAAGAACGGCTGCCCCCACGTGGTGACGAACAGGATCCGACCGTCGGGCGTCCACCCGCGCACCATGACGTCGGGCCCGAGCCAGGTCATGCGTCGCGCCGGCCCGCCTTCGGCGGGCATCAGGTAGACCTCGGGGTTCTGCTCGTCGCGCCCGACGAATGCAATCCAGCGTCCGTCGGGTGACAGCGCGGGCGTCGACGGTTCGCCCAGCCCCGCGGTCAGGCGGCGCGCCACGCCGCCGGTCGCGCCGGCGCACCAGAGGTCGTCGTCGCAGACGAAGGCGATCGCGTCGCCTCCGATCGTTGGCTGCCTAAGGTAGCCGGCTTCGTTCATCGTCGCGCTTCCGTAAGGAATATCGAAATGCGATTCTGCTCCAGTCGCGGGAAGCTGGCGGCAGGCGGCCGCCGGGCGGAGACGCGAATATTCGCCACCCCGGCGGCGGCGCAACGGCGACGACAGCCTTCAGCGTGCCCGGGTGTCGATGTCGACGTAGCGCCAGTCGGCGAGCATCACCGGGTGCGCTTTGTAACCGATGACGCGCCGTTGCACCAGCGTGTTCTGGTACTGG
Organism: Casimicrobiaceae bacterium; assembly: GCA_035311025.1. Classification (GTDB taxonomy): domain Bacteria; phylum Pseudomonadota; class Gammaproteobacteria; order Burkholderiales; family Casimicrobiaceae; genus VBCG01. Next base: position 4,467 of record DATGDG010000079.1, on the reverse strand, counting down.
GCGACCCCGAGCCGCCACGGGGAATCGATCTCGAACTGCCTTGTCATCTGTCCGTAGAGCGTCGTGCGGTCCGGGGAATCCGGAAGCTGGCGCGAGCGCTCGTAGAGGGCATCGTAGGTCGGCGACCTGTAGCAGGCGACGTTGCTCTGGTTGATGTTGCCGCCGTAGAGCAGCTGCATGAAGTTGTCGCCGTCGGGATAATCGGCGATCCATCCGTAGCTCCACATCTGGTAATGGCAGCCGATCGCCGCCTTGATCTGGTCGTTGAAGCGGCCCTTGTCGACCGTCAGGTGGATGCCGATCGAATCCATCGCCCTCTTCCACAGCGCATCGAACTCGCGTGCAGTCGCATCGGTCTGGCTCGACAGCGTCACGCTCAGCGGCTTGCCGTCGGGCAGCCGGCGCCAGCCGTCCGGGCCCTTGCGGTAGCCGAGCTTGTCGAGCAGTTCGTTGGCGGCGGCGGGGTCGTGGCGGATTCCGCTGCGGTAACCGGGGTCGTAGCCGGCCACGCCCGGTGGGATCACCATCTGCAGCGGCGCCGCCTGACCCTGGCGCAGCACCTTGATCTCGGCGTCGGTGTCGTAGGCCATGACGATCGCTCGGCGCAGTGCGAGCTTGTCCTTGGAGAAGCCTCCGACCACCGGATCACGCATGTTGAACGCCGTGTAGTTGATCGCCGGCAACAGGATCCGCGACAGGTAGACGCCCCTGTCCGCGAGATTCTTCGCGAGATCTCCATCGGGCAGCGCGATCGGTGCGAAGTCGCTGGGCAGATTGAGGATGTCGAGCTCGCCGCGCTGGAAAGCGAGCCAGCGCGCCTGCGCCTCCTCCATCACGCTGATGTCGATCTCGCCGACCTGGGGTATCTTCTTGCCGCGCATCCGCGCGGCGATGGTCTTGTCCACCGGGTCGTCGCCGGCCGCAAACTCCCAGGTGTCGGCCCGATAGCCGGGGTTCGCCACCAGCGTGATCTTCGACGCCGGAATCCATTTCTTCAGCAGGTAGGGCCCGGTGCCGACCGGATGCGCCGCAATGTCGCTGCCGTAGAAATCGACGACCTCGTGCGCAACCGCCGACAGCGCCGGCAACGCGAGCACCTGGGCGAACGTGTAGTCGCTGCGCTCGAGCGTGATCTGCAGCGTGTAACGGTCGAGCGGCTTCAGGCCCGCGACCGGTGCAGCGTAGTCGAACTTCCCGGTCTGGCGCGCCTTCGCCGCCAACGCGTCCAGACCGACGATCTTGCCCGCGACGTAGAACGCGTTGGGCGACCGGTTCTTCGGATCGACGAGGCGCTCGATCGCATAGACGTAGTCGGAGGAGGTCAGTTCGCGCCGCCTGCCCTTGAACGCGGGGTCGGCGGCGAAATAGATCCCCTTCTTCAGCTTGAACGTGTAGCGCCGGCCGGAGTCCTCGACCGCGGGCAGCGCCGCCGCGGTCAGCGGCACGACTTTCACCGGCCGCGCGAGGTAGTCGAAGTTCAGCAGCGGCTCCATGATCGCCGCGATCACGGCGCCCGAGTAAATCTCGCTGGCCTGCGCCGGATCGAAGCCCGTCTCGGCCTTCGGCAACGCGACGTGGAGCACCTTCGTCATGTCGGCCGCCGACGCATCGACGCCGACCGCCAACGCCAGCACCGCGAGCGCCGAGCGGAGGACCGAGGCGAGCGTCCCTGCAGCAAACACCTTCATTGCAATCCCTCTCCCGCCCGAGGCGGCCATGATGCCACGGCTGCCGCGCGAGCCGGAACGAGGACGCGCCGCACCACCTCGCTCCGCTCGGCGACCTCATGCTCGAAGCGGGCGGTGAGCCACCCCGACTTCGTGGACGCGATGGTCGCGATCACCGCGATGGCGAAGACGCCGCCGTGGGACGCGCTGGTCGCCGATGCGGCATTCCTGGACCGCGCAATCGGGGAGTTCCTCCGTGGCCTTGCGTGATCGCGACGTCGGCAAGCGCCGACCCGACGTGTCGGGCCGCTAGCCTCGCGGCAGTCCATCCTCGCCGACGGCAATCGTCCGGCCCGGCGGCCCGGCCATCTGCACATGGTGGACGGCGCCGCGAAAGCGGTAGCTGACGTCCCAGTACGCCGGACGCTCATTCAGCTCGACGTTCGCGCAGCGCTCGACCGGCTGGCTGTAGACCGGGGTGCCGACATTGGCGCCGATGGCCGCACCGGCCACGGCGCCACCAGCGGTGGCGATGTCGCGGCCGTGACCGCCGCCGATCTGGTGTCCCAGCACGCCGCCGATCACCGCGCCGACGATCGCACCGGGGACGTTGACCTCCCCGGGCCTGGCGTCGACGACCTGCCGGCGTTCGACCCAGCAGCGCCGCTCCGGCGGACCCATCACCGCGCGTACCGAATCCACGCGCACGGCGTAGACGCGCTCGGGCGGCGGTCCGGCATACGCCGGCGGCGGCGCCACGACGTAGCCGACAGGACCGTCGTCGTCGCGCTCCCCATACCCGCGACGTCCGTCGTCGCGATAGCGCGGCACGTAGACGTCCTGGTACCAGCGGTCCTGCACGAAGTAGACGGGGCGATCGCAGGCGTCGTACTCGCGGCAATGCCGGGCCCAGTGCTTCGCGTGGCCCGGAGGCACGCGCAGATAGATCGGCGCCTGCACGATGCCGATCGGCGCCGGAATGATCTCGACCGGCTGCGCATAGATTAGCGGCGGCGGCGGCAGGTCGCCGATATCGATGCGTCCGTAGAAACCGGGCTGGCCGACGCTGACGGAGACGCCGGCGTTCGCGGCGATCGGCGACGCGGCGACGAGGGTCAGCGCGAGCGCACTGAAAAGACGTTTCATCGAGGGTTCCTGCCGGATCTTCAAAGGCACAGTATGACATTGGCATCGCCGGAAGTGGAGTGCCGCCCGTCGTGCGGGGCCGCATAGAACTTTTCGCAGCTTCGGTCGTCGATAGGCAGGCGCGCCGAGGCGCGACCGACACGGCGCGGCCGCGGCCGCGCCGCCACCCGGAAAAATTTACAAGCGATGCCGCCTTCCACGCCGGCGGCGCATCGCATCGCTTCGCGACACACGAGGAGCCCGCATGATCCAGGCAGAGCATCTGACACGCCGCTATGGCAACGTCACCGCGGTCGACGACGTCAGCTTCCGCATCGAGCGCGGCGAAGTCGTCGGCCTGCTGGGCCACAACGGCGCCGGCAAGACGACGATCATGAAGATGATGACCGGGTTCCTGGAGCCCAGCGGCGGCACCGTGCGCATCGACGATCTCGAGCTCGGCCGCGACACGCGCGCGATCCAGGCGCGCATCGGCTATCTGCCCGAGAACTGTCCGGTATGGCCGGAGATGACGGTCATCGACTACCTCGACTACGAGGCGACGCTGCACGGCGTCCCCGAGGCGCGCAGGCCCCGCGCGATTGCCGATGCGATCCAGCGTACCGCGCTCGCCGAGAAGGCAACGGCGCAGATCACGACGCTGTCGCGCGGCTACCGCCAGCGCGTCGGGGTCGCGCAGGCCCTGCTGCACGCGCCGGACATCCTGATCCTCGACGAGCCCACCAATGGCCTCGATCCGACGCAGATCCGCCACATGCGCGAGCTGATCCGCGAGCTCGCCAGGAGCGCGACGGTCATCGTGTCGACCCACATCCTCCAGGAAGTCCAGGCGGTGTGTGAGCGCGTGCTGATCCTGCGCGCGGGACGGCTCGTCGTCGACGCGCGCATCGACGAGCTCGCGCGCCCGGCCGGCCTGCGGGTGAGCGTCGAAGGCGATGCCCGCGAGGCGCTGCGCCGCATCGCAGGCGTCAGGGGCGTCGAGGAAGACGCGGCCGAAGACGGCTGCCGGCGCTACCGTCTCGACGCGCCGGCCGACGCCGCCCCGGCGGTCGCCGAAGCGCTGACCCGCGCCGGCCTGAGGCTCCACGCGCTGCACGCCCGGCGGCGCGACCTCGAGACCGTGTTCGCCGAGGTGAACGAGGAGGCGCTCCATGGCTGACATCGCCCGCATCGAAGTCCCGGAGGGCACCCATGGCTGAGATCCTGCGCATCGCCCGCAAGGAATTCCGAGGCTTCTTCGCCTCCCCCGCGGCCTGGCTGTTCCTCGGCGCGTTCCTCGCCGTCACGCTGTTCGTCTTCTTCTGGGTCGACACGTTCTTCGCGCGCAACATCGCCGACGTTCGCCCGATGTTCCAGTGGATGCCGATCCTGCTGATCTTCCTGGTCGCGGCGCTGACGATGCGCAGCTGGTCGGAGGAGCGGCGTGCGGGAACGCTGGAGAGCCTGCTGACCGCACCCGTGCGCCCGCTCTGCCTGGTGCTGGGCAAGTTCGTCGCGGCGCTCGCCCTGGTCGCGGTCGCGCTGGCGCTGACCCTCCCGTTGCCGGTCACCGTGTCGTTCCTGGGGCCGCTCGACTGGGGCCCGGTCGCCGGCGGCTACGTCGCGGCGCTGTTCCTCGCCGCCGCCTACGTCGCGATCGGCGTCTATATGAGCT
>DATGDG010000078.1:0-5751 GCA_035311025.1 Casimicrobiaceae bacterium | reverse complement strand
CCTCGGGGCTGCGAGCCGGCCGTCGACGATGCGATTCGACGTAGCATCGGGCGTTCTGCGCAGCACCGACGTGGTCAACGGGGATGCGCCGGTACCGCTGGTTTCGAACGTCGTCAATCTGAAGCTCCAATACGGCGTCGACCGCGAAGGCGACGGCGTGCTCGACGACTGGATCGGAGCCACGGTCGCCGAAGGCCTCGACGCGACCTCGCTGCTCGTCGCGCCGCGCGCGGTACTCGATCGCATCGTCGCGCTGCGCATCGGTGTCATCGCGCGCAGCGAGGAGTTCGACCCGAAGGCGACTGGCGCTTTCCACTGGGTGCTGTTCGATTGCGAACTCCCTGACCGCACCGCCTGCCCGGGCCGGCTCGAGGGAGCGATCGCCGGATCCGCCGCCGGCGGATTCCGTTACGCCAGTCACGAGATCGTCGTCCCGTTGCGCAACACGCTGTGGAACCGCGGTACGTGAACACACGCCGAAATGGGGCGAAGACGGGCGGGTTGCGCGTCCGCGGCGCGGTCCTGTTCGTGACCATGATCACGACGATCGCGATGGCCTTTGCCACCATGTCGCTGGTCCGCGGGGCGTTCACCGCGATGGCCGTGGGTGGGAACGTGACCGCGCGACAGACTGCGACGCTGGCCGCATTCACCGCGATCGAGCGCGATATCGCCGCGCTGTACGGCAGCCCGGCAATCGCCGACCTGGGCGCCGACGACCTCGCCAACAACTACTACGCGACGCGCCAGGCGGGCGAAGACGCACGCGGCGTCCCGGGCGTGCTGCAGCACATCGCCGACTATCCGGCGGATGCAGGATCGCTGGAGGCCACAGGGGCGCTGACGATCCGCCACGTCATCGAGCGACTGTGCGTGGCGCCGGGTCCGGCGACGGTCGAGACCTGCACGCTCTCGCCACCCAGCGTCGCAGCGGCGCAGGGTTCGCCGGATCCGGCCGAGCCACCGCGTACGCCTTACTACCGGGTCACCGTGCGGGTCGACGGCCCCGGAGGCATTGCGGCCTTCGCGCAGGCGATGCTCGGCACCCAACCGCCAGGACATCGTCTGTCGTGGCGCGTGCTCGACGAATGATCAGGCGCCGCGGTGCGCGACGATCGCACAGAGGCGCGTGACGATTGCACAGAGGCGCGTGACGATCGCACAGAGGCGCGCGACGATCGCACAGAGGCGCGTGACGATCGCACAGAGGCGCATGGTGTCGGGCTCTCGCCCAGGGCTTCGGCGTCGCACCCGCGTCGTCGAGCGGGTCCCGGTGCGGCGGCGCTCGAGGACATCGGGAACTCCACGAAGCGGCCGGGCTCGCTGGCCGCACCACCCGCTTCACGACGACTGCGCCGCAGGCGCCCTGGGCGAGAGCCCGACACCGCGCGCCAATCGCGGCATCGGCGGGGACCACAAGAGTACGAATCGGATCGCGACGAATCGAAGCACCACGAATCGGAACGGCACGCCTCGGGGCCGCACGGATGCGTGGGGGCGGCGGGGCGGGTGCGGCGAGCGCGAGCGTGCGCGACGGCCGTCGCGGGTGGCGCGGCAAGCGAGCCCGATCGCTACGGCTGCTGCATGATGTCCTCGAGCGACGCGGCGCCGGGACCCGCCGGCCGGCGTTTGCGCACTCCGAGCGCGCAGGCGCATCCGGCCCGCCGCCCCAGCGGCACCGGCAGACGGCCCGGAAGTGAACGCGGGCGCGCGAGCCCGCCGCGTCACCCCATCACGGGCATGTGGAACCCCGGCGCGGCGCTGCCGTCGTTCGGCCAGCGCGACGTCACGGTTTTGAGCCGCGTGTAGAAGCGGACGCCATCGACCCCGTGGACGTTCAGGTCGCCGAACAGCGAATTGCGCCAGCCGCCGAACGAGTAGAACGCCATCGGCACCGGAATCGGGACGTTGATGCCTGCCATGCCGACCTCGGCCTCGCGCTGGAAGCGGCGTGCCGCATAGCCCGAACGCGTGAACAGCGCGGCGCCGTTGGCATACGGATTGGCATTGATCAGGCCGATCGCATCCTCGAGCGAAGGCACGCGCAGCATTCCGAGCACCGGACCGAAGATCTCCTCGCGGTAGATCGCCATCGACGGCGTCACGTGGTCGAACAGGGTCGGGCCGACGAAGAATCCCTTGGCGTGTCCGGGGATCGTCGGCCGGCGGCCGTCGACGAGCAGCGATGCACCTTCGCCGACCCCGCGGTCGATGAGCCCGGTGATCCGGTCTCGCGCCGCACTGGTGATGACCGGCCCCATCTCCACGTCGGTCCCGTCGCCGGGGCCCGTCGTCACGCGTCGCGCCCGCTCGGCGAGCTTCGCCGCGAACGCATCGGCGACCTCGCCGACCGCGACGACGGCCGAGATCGCCATGCAGCGCTCCCCGGCCGAGCCGTACCCGGCGCCGATGATCGCTTCGGTCGCGAAATCGAGATCGGCGTCGGGCATGACGATCGCGTGGTTCTTCGCGCCGCCCAGCGCCTGCACGCGCTTGCCGTGCCGCGCCGAAGTCTCGTAGATATAGCGCGCAATCGGCGTCGACCCGACGAACGAGATGGCGCGCACGCCCGGATGCTCGAGCAGCGCGTCGACCGCCTCCTTGTCGCCGTGGACCACATTGAACACGCCGTCGGGCAGGCCGGCTTCCTGCAGCAATTCGGCCAGGCGCAGCGACAGCGTCGGCACGCGCTCGGACGGCTTCAGCACGAAGGTGTTGCCGCAGGCGATGGACACCGGGAACATCCACATCGGGACCATCGCCGGGAAGTTGAACGGCGTGATCCCTGCGCAAACCCCCAGCGGCATGCGCATCGACCAGCTGTCGACGTCGGTGCCGACGCTGTCGTTGTGCTCGCCTTTCAGCAGATGCGGAATGCCGGTCGCGAATTCGACGACCTCGAGGCCGCGCACGATCGAGCCTTCGGCATCGGCGAGCGTCTTGCCGTGCTCCTGCGTGACGATGCGCGCCAGGTCCTTGCGGTGACGGTCGAGCAGGTCGCGAAACCGCATCAGCACCCGCGCGCGGCGCAGCGGCGGGCTCGCGGCCCACAGCGGAAACGCGGCTGCGGCCGCCTGCACGGCGGCATCGACGTCGCCGGCGTTGCCGTAGGGAACATGCCGGATGACTTCGCCGGTCGCGGGGTTGGTCACCTCGCCGTAGCGCGTCGTCGTCGGCGAATGGGGACGTCCGCCAACCCACATCGGCAGGCGTTCCAGGGTGGTGAGATCCATGGTTTCTTCCTCTCAGCGTGGCGCCTCGTTGAGGCGCTCGACATAGCGTGCGACCAGATCGACCTCCAGGTTGACCGCGGCACCTGCGGTCAGCTTTCCCAGCGTCGTCACGGTCAGTGTATGCGGGATCAGATTGACGGTAAACCGCGCGCCGGCAACCCCATTGGCGGTGAGGCTGACGCCGTCGACGGCGATCGACCCCTTGGTTGCGATGAACCGTGCGATCGCCGTCGGCGCCTCGACTTCGAGGCGCCGGCTGCCGTTGCGATCCGCGGCGACCGCGTCGAAGGCGGTCACGATGCCGACCCCGTCGACGTGGCCGCTCATCAGGTGTCCACCGAGGCGATCGGCCAAACGCAACGCCTTCTCGAGATTGACGCTCTTCCCTGCGGCGAATCCGGTTGTGCATCGAAGCGTCTCGGCCGACACGTCGAAATCGAGCAGATCGCCCGCGATGGCGACGACGGTCAGGCAGCACCCGGCGACGGCGACGCTGTCTCCGACGCGCACGTCGGCGAGGTCGAGTCCGGTCGCGGCGACGCGCAAGCGCGCGCCATCGGACGCCGGCTCCAGCGCAGCGACCCTACCGACGGCCTCGACGATGCCGGTGAACATCAGACCGCCCCCTTGCCTGCGACCCGCGCGACGATGCGCAGGTCGTCGCCGATGCGGTCGATCGATGTCCATTGCAGCCGGGTAAGCGCCGCGAGCGTCGGCAGCGGTTCGGAAAGCTCGAACATCCCGCGCGCGGGGTCCCCGATCAGTGTCCCGGCCAGGTAGACCAGCAGCTCGTCGATCAGTCCCGCCTGCATCAGCGCCCCGTTGAGCTTGGCCCCCGCCTCGACGTGGACCTCGTTGATGCCGCGCGCCGCCAGCGCGCGCATCAGCGCATGGAGGTCGACGCGTGCGTTCGCGTCCGGCAGCTCGAGCACGTCGACGTCGCCGGGCCATGCCGGATTGCGGGCGCCGGCAGTCACGATCAGCGATGGCCCGCCCGCGAGGATCTTCGCGCGCGGCGGCACTTCGCCATGTCGATCGACGATCACCTTCAACGGCTGTCGCGTCGTCGCGACCGCACGCACGCTGAGCTGCGGATCGTCGTGCAGCACGGTGCCGACGCCGGTCAGGATCGCGCAGGCTCGCGCGCGCCACGCGTGGCCGTCGTCGCGCGCAGCACTGCCGGTGATCCACTGGCTCTCGCCGCTCGCGAGCGCCGTGCGGCCGTCGAGGCTCGCCGCGATCTTGCTGCGCACCCACGGCATTCCGCGAGTGATGCGCGAGACGAAGCCTGGATTGAGCTCACGCGCTTCGGCCTCGAGCAGTCCGACGTCGACGGCGATGTTAGCGGCGGACAGGCGCGCCAGGCCATCGGCCTGCGCGCCCCCGGGATCGCGCATCGCCGCCACGACGCGCGCAATGCCGGCCGGGATGATCGCATCGACGCAGGGGGGCGTGCGCCCGTGGGTATTGCAGGGCGAGAGCGTCACGTAGAGCGTCGCGCCGCGGACATCGTGTCCACGGGCCCGGGCGTCGGCGAGCGCCGCCACTTCGGCGTGGGCCTCGCCGGCACGGGCGTGCCAGCCCTCGCCGAGCGTCTCGCCGTCGCGCGCAATGACGCAGCCGACGCGCGGATTGGGGGTGGTCGTGTAGAGGCCGCGCGCCGCCAGCGCGAGTGCGCGCAGCATCAAGGCGCGGTCGGCGGCGGAGAACCGCGCCTCGTCCGCATTCCCCGCTGCATTTCCCGTCGTCGCGGGCATCGCGCCTGCCGAAGCGCTGACAGCCGCCGCGGCCGTCACGCCTGCCGGCGCGCCGGCTTGCGCGGGACCGGCACCGACTCGACTTCCTTCAGCGCGTCGCGGAAGTCGGAAGCGTCCTGGAACGACCGATAGACCGATGCGAAGCGTATGTAGGCAACCTTGTCGAGCTTGTAGAGCTCTTCCATCACCATCTCGCCGAGCTGCCGCGACGGAATCTCGCGCTCGCCCAGCGACAGGACCTTCTGCACGATGCGCTCGATCGCGGCATCGACGTACTCGGTGGGCACCGGCCGCTTGTGCAGCGCGCGCGCAAATCCGACCCGCAGGCGGTTGCGGTCGAAGTCCGCGCGATTGCCGTTGGTCTTGACGACCTGCGGCAGCCGCAACTCCGCGGTCTCGTAGGTGGTGAAGCGCTTCTGGCACGCCGTGCAGCGGCGACGCCGGCGTATCGAGTCGCCGGCCTCGGAGACCCGCGAATCGATCACCTGGGTTTCATCGCTGCCGCAGAACGGGCATTTCATGGGGACCCCCGCCCGGACCCGCGGGACCTCGGGCCCGTCCCCTGCAGTCGCGGCGGCATCCCGCAGATCACGGCCGATAGACCGGAAACCTGCGAGTCATCGCGGCAAGGGCGCCGCGAACCCGGGCGGTCACCGCGTCGTCGCCGGGTGCATCGAGCACGTCGGCGATCAGGTGGCCGAGTTCCTCGCATTCGATCTCGCCGAAGCCGCGGGTGGTGACGGCCGGACTGCCGATGCGGA
>DATGDG010000077.1:0-3212 GCA_035311025.1 Casimicrobiaceae bacterium | reverse complement strand
AAGTTCACCGCAAGCGCCGCCTGGGGGGTGGCGAGCTTCGCCATGCCCGCCGGATTGAACCAGACCGTGCTCGCGTCCTCGGCCCCCGCCGCGCCGCCGGCGAAGGCGTTGCCGAGCCCGCTCGCCGAGTTCTCGTTGATCGCGAACGCGGCACCGTACGCCTGTCCCGCAGCGGCCGCGAGCAGCATCGCGCCGATGACAGTCGCGATGCGCGTGCGCCTGATGCCCATCGATGCGTTCCGCATGTTCTTCTGCCTCCTCAAATGGTCGACGGCGTCTCGCGCGTCGCGGATGCGCGGCCGGTTTCAGTCCGCGCCGATTTCATTCGAATCCTGTCGTCGGACTATACACTCGCCCATGGCGAAACTGCCCGCGGGCCGGGGCCCGGCTTGACCTTGATCAAACCCGCTGTGGCGCGGCAGGCACAGGGAGTCCCCTATCCCCCACCGCGCCCCCTGCACCGGCGGGTGGCCGTCACGGCGGCGGCAGTTCCCGCGGCTTGCGATCGGGCCCCACCGCGACGTAGGTGAGGCTCGCCTCGGTCACCTTGACCGTGACCTCCTCGTGGGGATTGCGCTGCGCGTAGACCTGGACGTCGACGACGATCGACGTGCGCCCGACCTTCTCGATCGTCGCGTAGAACGAAACGACGTCGCCGATCAGCACCGGCTGCTTGAATACGAACGAGTTGACGGCGACCGTCGCGACCCTGCCGCGCGCGCGTCTCGACGCCGGGATCGACCCGGCAAGGTCGACCTGCGACATGATCCAGCCGCCGAAGATGTCGCCGTGGAAATTCGCGTCGGCGGGCATCGGCGTCACCCTCAGCGCAGGAATCCCGGGCGGAAGGCCGACCTCTTCGGTCATGCCGCCACCTTCGCGCTCGACTGGTCACGCAGCTCGCGCCGCAGGATCTTGCCGACGTTGGACTTCGGCAGTTCGCGGCGGAACTCGACCTCGCGCGGGGCCTTGTAACCGGTCATCCGGTCGCGGCACCACGCGATGAGTTCGTCCGCCGTCACGCTGTCGTCCTTGCGCACGACGTAGAGCTTCACCGCCTCGCCCGACTTCGGGTCGGCAACGCCCACGGCGGCGCACTCGAGCACCCCTGGATGCTCGGCGACGACGCCCTCGATCTCGTTCGGATACACGTTGAAACCGGAGACCAGGATCATGTCCTTCTTGCGATCGACGATCCTGATGTAGCCGCGCTCGTCCATGATCCCGATGTCGCCGCTCATCAGGTATCCGTCGGGCGTCATCACCTTCGCCGTCTCGTCGGGCCGCTTCCAGTAACCCGCCATCACCTGCGGCCCCTTGATGCAGATCTCGCCCGGCTGTCCGAGCGGCACGTCGCGGCCCGCGTCGTCGCGCAGGACGACCCAGGTCGACGGAATCGGCAGGCCGATCGTTCCGTTGAACTCCGAGTTGTCCAGCGGGTTCATCGTCGCCGCAGGCGAGGTCTCGGTCAGCCCGTAGGCCTCGACCAGCGCGACCCCGGTCACCTCCTTCCAGCGCCTCGCCACCGCTTCCTGGACGGCCATGCCTCCGCCCAGGGTCAGGTGGAATCTCGAGAAATCGAGCGTCGCGAATCTTGGATGGTTGAGCAATGCGTTGAACAGCGTGTTGACCCCCGTCATCGCGGTGAAGCGGTAGCGTCGCATCTCCCTGACGAAGCGCGGAATGTCGCGGGGATTGGTGATCAGCACGTTCTCGCCGCCGATCGACATGAACACCAGGCAGTTCGCCGTCAGCGAGAAGATGTGATAGAGGGGGAGGGGCGTCAGGATGACCTCGCGCTGGCCCTCGCCGAGGAAAGGACGCACCCACGAACGCGCCTGGAGCATGTTGGCGACGATGTTGCGATGCGTCAGCATCGCCCCCTTGGCGACCCCGGTCGTCCCTCCCGTGTACTGCAGGAAGGCCAGGTCGTCGTGGCCGATCGGAACGCGCAGCAGCGAGCGCTTGCGTCCCTGCTTCAGCGCGTCGTGCAGGCGGATCGATCCCGGCAGCGACCACTTCGGAATGACGCGCTTGACGCGGCGCAGCACGAGGTCGACGAGCCGTCCTTTGAATGCCAGGAACTCGCCGATCGACGTCACGACGACCTGGCGCACCGCGGTCCGTGCGATGACCTCCTGCAGCGTGCGCGCGAAGTTCTCGACGACGACGATCACCTCGGCGCCGGAGTCGACGAGCTGGTGTTCGAGTTCGCGCGGCGTGTAGAGCGGATTGACGTTGACGACCGTGCATCCCGCGCGCAGCGCGCCGAACAGGCAGACCGGATACTGGAGGACATTCGGCATCATCAACGCGACGCGCGTGCCCCGCTCGCAGCCGATGCCCTGCAGCCATGCGCCGAAGCTCGCCGACAGCGCATCGAGGTCCGCGAAAGTGATCCTGCGGCCCATGCACGCGAATGCCGGTCGCGTCGCGAAGGCACGGCAGCTCTCCTCGAAGACCTCGCGTACCGACGCATACTCGTTGACGTCGATGTCCGCCGGAACGCCGCGGGGATAGTGCTTGAGCCAGATCCGTTCCACCACCGTCTCCCTGTCACGGCAGCACGCGCGCTGCGCGGAATCCTACACCACCCGCTCGAGCGCGCCCGCGGGCCGGCCGCCGGTCGCGCCGCTCCGCGCGTAATGCAGCGGGCCGCCGCGAAACGGTGCGAAGCCCGTGCCGAAGATCGCCCCGGCGTCGACCAGGTCCGCGTCGGCGACGACGCCCTCTGCCAGCGCCGCCTGCGCCTCGGCGACCAGCGGGTCGACGAGCCGCTGCGCGAGACCGGCCGGAACCGCGCCCGCCGCGTTCTTCTTCGGCTTGCCGCCGGCCCACGCGTAGAAACCCTGCCCCGTCTTCCTGCCGAGCTGGCCCGCCGCGACGCGCTCGGCGAGCCGCTTCGGAATCTCGCCGCCGCGGTCCAGCATGCGCCCGACCGCGACGCAGATGTCGAGTCCGACCGTGTCGGCGAGTTCGATCGGGCCCATCGGCATGCCGAATGCGACCGCCGCGGCGTCGACCGTTTCGGGCGCGATGCCTTCGTCGACGCAGCGCATCGCACTCATCAGGTAGGGCGCGAGCACGCGGTTGACCAGGAATCCCGGGGCGCTTTTCACCGGCAGCGGGAGCTTGTCGATCGCTCGGGCGAACGCGGCACCGCGGGCGACCAGCGCCGGGTCGCTGTCGCGCCCGGCGACGATCTCGACCAG
>DATGDG010000076.1:0-8456 GCA_035311025.1 Casimicrobiaceae bacterium | reverse complement strand
CCGGTAGCGATACCCGGCTGGCGTGGAAGCCCTGCCTGGCGCTAGCGCCGCTTGGCCGCGGCGACCCTGCGTTCGCAGGCCCGGACCTCGCCGACCTGCTCCTGCGCGCCGACCCACGCTTCGAATTCGCGGACGCCGCGCTCGCGGACCTTCGGATCGGGGGACTCGAGGGCGTCGTCGAAATCCGGCTCGGCGATCGTGCAGGCCGCGCTCGCCTCGAGGATGCGCGCCGCCAGCGCCTGAGCCGCTGCGCGCGACGCCGCATCCGCGGCATCGATCTCGGCAACGCGCGCCCCGGCCCTGCGCAAGGCGAAGGTCGCGCCGCGCTCGCCCATCGCCTGGCCCAGCTTCGCGCAGGCGACGCGCATGGGCTCGGTGCGTCCCTTGGGCTCGACGCAAAGCACGTGCAGCGCGTGCGTCCAGCCGAGGTCGTGCTCGAAGGCGTAGGTTTCGGCGGCCTTCGCCTTGGCCGCGGGATCGATGTCGAGCGGGTAGCTCGCGAGGTATCCCCACCACTGCTGCGGACCCTGGCTCCAGTAATCGTCGAAACGCGGCGCGGCGGCGGCTTCCTCGACGTACGCGACTGCGGCCTTCGGCTGGCCACGCTCGAGCGCGCGGTATCCCAGCAGGAACGCCGGCACGCCATTGCCACCGTCGCGAACGGCCCAGTCGGCGAGCCGGTCGACGGCCGAGCACGCCGGAAGCTGCGGACGCGTCGGCTGCATGCAGGCGAACGCGAGCGACGCAAGGTAGAGACGATTGTCCGGCGCATCGACGCGTGCCGCTTCGAGGTTGTGGACCTTCGATTCGATGTCGGTGAGGTCGAACTGGGCCGCGAGCCAGTTTTCGCGCGGATCGTGCGGCGCGAGCAGGTGCAGCCTCAGGCTGGCGTCGAGGCGGTCGAGTTCGGCATGCCAGCGCGAGGGCCGTGCCGCCGCGGCCGCTTCGATCGCCACGCCGGCGGCCGCGGGCAGCCCCGCCGAGGGCTGGACGACCGGCGCCGGCGGCGGGGGTTCAAGCGCGCTCCCCGGCTGGGCGACAGCGAGCCGGGGAACGACCGCGAATGCGATCGCCGCGAGGAGTGTCGTGTTGCGGGTCATGGCTTGATCCGGATCAGGGGCGACGGTGCCGAAGTTCGACGCGGCGTCGCTGCGTGGAGTTCGTCGTCAGCCGAACAGGAACTTGCGCTGCAGCGGCCAGCCGTCCTGCGGCGCGCGCTGGAAACCGCTCTTGGCGAACAGGTGCCAGCGTCCGACCACGTAGGCGATCAGCACCGCCGCGTCGGCAGCAGGGTCGCCATGCCAGGCGTTGGCGGCCTGGGCGATGCGCAGCGACTGGCGCAGCGTCGCTTCCAGCTTGTCGACCAGCTGGTTGATGCGTGCCTGCAGGCGCTCGTCCTCGTTGACCAGCGCGTCTCCGATGAGCACGCGCGTCATGCCCTGGTTCTTCTCGGCAAAGCGCAGCAGCATGACGACGGTCTGCTCGGCCTGTGCCGCGCCGTCCTGCGTTTCGGACTGGATCTTGTTGACCAGCGAGAACACCGTCGACTCGATGAACTCGATCAGGCCCTCGAACATCTGGGCCTTGCTCGCGAAATGCCGGTAGAGGGCGGCCTCGGAGACCGAGAGCTTCGACGCCAGCGCGGCCGTCGTCACCTTCTCGCCTTTCGGCGTCTCGAGCATCGCCGCCAGCGTCTGCAGGATCTGCAGCCGGCGCTCGCCGGGCTTGGCCGCCATCGCGATCGCCTTCTGCCTCGCCGTCAGGCGCCGGGGCGCCCGGGCGCGTCGTCGGCACGGATCATCGTGCCGACGCCCTGGTTGGTCAGCACCTCGAGCAGCAGCGCATGATCGACGCGGCCGTCGATGATGTGCGAGCTCTTGACGCCGTTGCGGACCGCATCGAGCGCCGAGCCGATCTTGGGCAGCATTCCGCCATGGATCGTGCCGTCGGCGAACAACGCGTCGATCTCGCTCGCCGTCAGCCCGGTGAGCAGGGTGTCGTTCTTGTCGAGCACCCCGACGGTGTTGGTCATCAGGACAAGCTTTTCCGCCTTGAGGGTCTCGGCGAGCTTGCCCGCGACGAGATCGGCATTGATGTTGTAGGCCTCGCCCTGCTCGCCGACGCCGATCGGCGCCACCACCGGGATGAAGTCGCGCGAGTCGAGCAGCGTGATCAGCTCGGGGTCGATGCGCTCGATCTCCCCGACCAGCCCGATGTCGACCGGCTCGCCGCGCCCATCCTCGCTCTTGAGCAGCATCTTGCGCGCATGGATGAATGCGCCGTCCTGGCCGGTCAGGCCCACCGCCTTGCCGCCCTGCTGGTTGATCAGGCCGACGATCTCCTGGTTGAGCTCGCCCAGCACCATCTCGACGACGTTCATCACCTTCTCGTCGGTGACGCGCATGCCCTGGCGGAACTCGCTCTTGATCCCCATCTTGGTCAGCAGCTCGCCGATCTGCGGCCCGCCGCCGTGCACGACGACCGGGTTCATGCCGACGAGCTTCAGCATGACGACGTCGCGGGCGAATCCCGCCTTCAGGTACCCCTCCGTCATCGCGTTCCCGCCGTACTTGATCACGATCGCCCGGTCGTGGAAGCGCCGGATGTAGGGCAATGCCTCGGCGAGGATCTGTGCCTTGACGGCAGCACTGACGGGATCGTTGGGCATGGCGGGAACGGGGGCCGCGAGGGGGTCGGCCGCGGACTGCGCAGGATTGTACCCGAACGGCGAATGCGTTCGCCGACGCGTGCCGGACGACGAGTGAGCGCTGACAAGGGGCGCCCCGGGGTCGGCCCCGGGCCACACCGGCAAGCCCCCGGCGTCCGATGCAATTTGGTATCGTTGCCGCCCATGCCGAGCTACCTGACGGACGCCGTCCCGCTGTCCGAGATCCGCCACGCGCTCGTCACCAAGCTGCGCCACCACGGCGACGTGCTGCTGACCTCGCCGGTGTTCACCGCGCTGAAACGGGCGGCGCCCCATGCCGAGGTCGACGCGCTGGTCTACCACGAGACCGCGCCGATGCTCGCCAATCATCCGGCGATCGCGCAGCTCCACACGATCGACCGCGACTGGAAGCGCCGGGGCATTGCGGTGCAGCTCGCCGAGGAGTGGCGGCTCCTTCGCCGGCTACGCGCGCGTCGCTACGACCTCCTGATCCACCTGACTGAGCATCCGCGCGGGCTGTCGCTCGCGGCGCTGCTCCATCCCCGCTACGCGGTGACCCGCGAGCGGGCGTCGCCCAGCCGCGCCTGGCGCGCGCGATTCACCCACTTCTACCGGTTGCCGAAGGCGACGCCGCGGCACGCGGTCGAGGCGAACCTCGACGCGCTGCGCCGCATCGGCATCCAGCCCGACGCGGCGAGCCGCAGGCTCGTCCTGGTTCCCGGCCCGGCTGCCGAAGCCAGCATCGACGCGCTGCTCGCCAAGCACCGGCTACCGGCCCGCCAGTTCGTCCACGCCCACCCAGGATCGCGCTGGAGGTTCAAGTGCTGGAGCGTCGACAGGTCCGCGGCCCTGCTCGACCGCATCGCCGCCGACGGCCACCCGATCGTCGTGACCGGAGCGCCCGATGCGCAGGAACGCGAGCTCGTCGCGGCGATCCTCGCCGCGGTGTCCTCCCAGACCCGCGCGAGGACCGTCGACCTGGCGGGGACGCTCACGCTGCAGGAACTCGCCGCCCTCACCGCCCGTGCCCGCGCCTTCGTCGGCGTCGACACTGCGCCGATGCACATCGCCGCCGCGATGGGAACGCCGACGCTCGCGCTGTTCGGCCCGTCCGGCGAGCGCGAGTGGGGACCCTGGATGGTGGAGAGCCGCGTCGTCGTCTCGAATGCGCATCCGTGCCGGCCCTGCGGCATCGACGGCTGCGGCGGCGGCAAGGTTTCGGAATGCCTGACCACGCTGGCCGTCGACGACGTGCACGCGCAGTTTGCGGCGTTGCTCGCGCAGACGGCGGCGCGGGCTTTGTGAGCCGGGGAACGGGGACGCGGGACGCGCCGCTGCGGCAATGAAGCTCGCGGTCGTTCGCCAGCGCTACACGCCTTTCGGCGGCGCCGAGCGCTTCCTCGAGAACGCGCTCGCCGCGCTTGCCGAGCGCGACGTCGCGATCACCCTCTACACGCGCGGATGGACGCAGCGGCCGATGCAAGGGGTCGCCACGCGTGTGGTGAATCCGTTCCACGTCGGCGGGCTGTGGCGCGACATCGGCTTCGCGCGCGCGGTCTGCCGCGCGCTCGAGCGGGACCGGGCGGAACTCGTGCAGTCGCACGAGCGGCTGGCCTGCTGCGACATCTTCCGCGCGGGGGACGGCGTCCACGCCGTCTGGCTCGACGAACGCCTGCGCGACGCGCCGCTCGTGAAGCGCATCGCCGTGCGGCTCAATCCGCACCACCGCTACCGGCTCTGGATCGAGCGCAGGATGTACGCAAGCGAGCGCCTGAAAGCGGTCATCTGCAATTCGGCCATGGTGAAGGAGGAGATCCGCGCGCGCTTCGGTGTTCCCGACGAACGCCTGCACGTCGTCTACAACGCCGTCGACACCGGTGCGTACTCGCCGGAACTGCGCGCGCACCGATCGCGGACCCGCGAACGCCTCGGCATTCCGGAATCCGCCACCGTCTTCCTGTTGGTCGGCTCCGGATTCGAGCGCAAGGGCGTGGCGACGGCGATCGACGCGCTGGCGCGCCTCGATCCCCAAGCGCAGCTGATCGTCGTGGGTCGCGACAAGCACCTTCGCCGCTATGCCGACCGCGCACGCACGCTGGGCATCGCGGCGCGCGTGACGCTGACCGGTCCGCAGCAGGATCCGCGTCCCTATTACGGCGCCGCCGACGCATTCGTGCTGCCCACCCGCTACGACCCCTGCCCGAACGCGGCGCTGGAGGCGATGGCCTGCGCACTGCCGATCGTGACCAGCACCAAGTCCGGCGCGGCGGAGCTGGCGCGCGCCCACGACGCGGGGCTCGTTTGCCCTGCGGGCGACGCTGCGGGACTCGCCGCACAGATGCGAAGCCTGCTCGATCCGGCGCTGCGCGCTCGCCTGGGCGGGAATGCACGCGCCGCGGTGCTGCCGCTCACGTCCGCGGCGATGACCGGGAAGCTCCTGACGCTCTACCGCGACCTGCTCGGCGCGCCGTTTCGAGAATGAGCGCTGCGCTATACTTTCGCGCAGTGAACGCGGCACCTACCGCGCGCCGATGACAGGCGTGCATCTCTATCGTCGCCTGCTGCATTACGTGCGCCCCTACTGGTGGGCGTTCGGCATGGCGGTCATCGGCATGGCCGTCGTCGCCGCCGGCGACCTGATCATGGCGATGCTGGTGATCCCGATCGTCAAGAACTTCCAGACACCCGATCCGGTGCGCACGCAGTGGCTGCCGCTGGCCGTCGTCGGCGTGTTCGTGTTCCGCGGGATCGGCTCCTTCGTCTCCGAATACGGGATGGCCTACACGGGCAACCGGGTCGTGTTCGACCTGCGGCGCGCGCTGATCGACAAGCTTCTCCGCCTGCCCACCTCCTATTACGACATGACACCGGCAGGCGTCGTGCAGTCGAAGCTGACCTTCGACGCGCACCAGCTCGCCTCGGCCGCGTCCGGAACGATCACGACGGGGATCCGCAGCTCGCTGACGATCGTCGCGAGCCTCGGCTGGCTGCTCTGGATCAACTGGCGGCTGACGCTGATGACGTTCTTCGTGCTGCCGATCGTCGCCTTCGTCATCCGCTACTTCAGCCGGCGGCTGCGAAGGATCGCGCGCGACGTGCAGACGCGCACGGCGGCGATGACGCACGTTCTCGAGGAGATGATCGGGGGTCACCGGATCGTGCGCGTGTTCGGCGGCGAGGATTACGAGCGCGCACGTGCGGTCAAGGCGGCGAACGCGCTGCGCACGTCGATGACCAAGCAGTCCTCGGCCAGCGCCGCGAGCTCGCCGATGACGCAGATCCTCGCGGCGATCGCGGTCGGCGTCATCATCTGGATCGCCCTCTCGCAGAGCCAGACGGGCAAGCTCGACCTCGGCACGTTCGCGTCGTATCTGGTCGCCCTGCTGACGCTGCTCGAGCGCCTGAAATCGCTGTCCGGCATCAACGCGTCGATCCAGCGCGGACTCGCCGCGTCGGAGAGCATCTTCGGCATGCTCGACCGCGAGGTCGAGCCCGACGAAGGCAGCGTCGCCCTCGATCGCGCGGCGGGCGAGCTGCGCTTCGAGCGCGTTTCGCTGCGCTATCCGGGCGCCGAGCGCGAAGCCCTGTCCGACGTGTCGCTGACGATCCGGCCCGGCGAGACCGTCGCGCTGGTCGGAAGCTCGGGCAGCGGCAAGACGTCGCTGGTGAGCCTCGTGCCGCGGTTTCACGAGCCGACGGCCGGGCGGCTGTTCATCGACGACCACGACATCACGACGCTGACGCTGGCGAGCCTGCGCGACCAGATCGCGCTGGTGTCGCAGGACGTCCTGCTGTTCGACGACACGGTGGCGGCCAACATCGCCTACGGCGCGCTGGCGACCACGCCGCGCGAGGCGATCGAGCGGGCCGCAGCGGCTGCGCACGCCCTCGACTTCATCCGCGCGCTGCCCGAGGGGTTCGACACCGAGGTCGGCGAGAACGGCATACGGCTGTCCGGGGGACAGCGCCAGCGGATCGCCATCGCCCGTGCGATCCTCAAGGATGCACCGCTGCTGATCCTCGACGAGGCGACGTCGGCGCTGGATTCGGAGTCCGAGCGCCAGGTTCAGGCAGCGCTCGACACGCTGATGCAGGGACGCACGACGATCGTCATCGCCCACCGCCTGTCGACGATCGAGCACGCCGACCGCATCGTCGTCCTCGATCATGGGCGGGTCGTCGAGGAAGGAACGCACTCGGCGCTGCTTTCGCGCGGCGGCATCTACGCGAAGCTGCACCGGATGCAGTTCGCGGGCGCCCCCGTCGCGGCGTGAACGGCCCCCGACAACGCTGATGCGCGATCGCGCCGCGCTGTCGATCGCACACACCGAGGCATCGATGGGCTGGGGCGGCCAGGAGATCCGCACGCTGACCGAGGCCGCGGGGTTCCTCGCCCGCGGGCACCGCGTCGTCGTCTATGCCGCACCGGGCTCGCGCATGCTCGGCGAGGCGCCGCGTTTCGGGGTCGCCGCCCGCGCGCTTCCGATCGGCAGCAAGCGCCCGGCAGGCGTGCGCGCGCTGGTGCGCGCGCTGTCGCAGGATCCGGTCGACGTGGTGAACGCCCACAGCTCGACCGACGCCTGGCTCGCCGCGCTCGCCTGCCGCTGGTTGCGGAGCTTCCGCCGCCCTTCGCCGGTGCTCGTGCGCACGCGCCACGTGTCGATTCCGGTTCCCAACGATCCGGCAACGCGCTGGCTCTATCGCAAGGCGACATCGCGCGTGGTCACGACCGGCGACGCGCTGCGCGATCGGCTCGTGCGCGACAACGGCCTCGATCCCTCGCGCGTCGATTCGGTCCCGACCGGCATCGACGCCGAGGCGTTCGCGCCCCGCCCGCGCGATGCGGCGCGGCGCGAACTCGGCATCGACCCGAAGCTGCCGCTGATCGGGATCGTCGCGACGCTGCGCAGCTGGAAAGGACACCGCTTTCTCGTCGAGGCCCTGCCGCGGCTTGCGCATCGCGACGCGCGGCTCGCGATCGTCGGCGACGGGCCGCAGCGCGCAGCGCTCGAGGCGCAGGTCGACGCGCTGGGCTTGCGCGATCGCGTGATCTTCGCGGGACAGCAGCCGGACGTGATGCGCTGGCTTCCGGCGTTCGACGTCTTCGTCCTGCCGTCGTACGCGAACGAAGGCGTTCCGCAGGCGCTGCTGCAGGCGATGTTCGCGGGCGTCCCCTGCGTGACCACCGATGCGGGCGCGATCCCCGAGATCGCGCGCGACGCCGACACCGCGCGCGTCGTCGCGCGCGAGGATCCGCAGGCCCTGGCGGCAGGCATCGACGCGGTCCTCGACGATGGCGAAGGGTCCGCGGCGATGGCACGGCGCGCGCGCGAGTTCGTCATCCCCCGCTACGGGCTGGCAACGATGCTCGACCGGATGGAAGACGTGTTCCGGCGGGCGATCGCCGCGCGCGACCGCTGACCCGATGCGCATGGACCGCGGCAGGACGCTTTCACGCAGCAGGGTCGTCGCGCGGGCGCTGCTCGCGCGCGGACCGCGCCGCGAACCGCGGGACGCGCCGCAGCGGATCCTGATCGCCCACCACCTGCTGCTCGGCGACACGCTGATGCTGACGCCGCTCCTGAAGAAGCTGCGCACGCTGCACCCGGAAGCGGACATCGCGATGACGGTCCCGCGCGCAACCGCGTCGCTCTATGCAACGCATCCCTACGGCGTGCGCACCCTGCCGTTCGATCCACGGCGCGATCCCGCGCCGCTCCTGTGCGAACCGCCTTTCGACATCGCGTTCGTCCCCGGCGACAACCGCTATTCGTGGCTCGCCGCAGCG
>DATGDG010000075.1:0-1935 GCA_035311025.1 Casimicrobiaceae bacterium | reverse complement strand
AGCCCGACAGCTTCCTGGGTTTCCTGGCGCTGGGCCTCACGATGGGACAGTGGCTGTCGCTGCCGATGATCGTCATCGGGGCCGTGATGCTGCTGTGGTCCTACCGGCGGGCGGGGAAATCCGAGCCGACGCTGATGGATCGGATGAAGTAGTCGCGGCTCGGGCCGCTCGGCAGCGATCTGCGTTCGGCCGCTAAGCCGGTTCGGCGTCGAGCCGCTCGCGCCCTCGGCAGCGAGCTATGCTCGGCGCCTCGGCGGGGACCTACGCTCGGCGCCTCGGCCTCCCTGTCCTCGGTGCTGAATCGCCGCGGCGACCTGTCGGCCTCGAGCCGCACTCGCTCCGGCTCGCATCCCCGGCGGACGCCGGGGCCCCTGCTCGCCGCTCGCGCGGCTACTCGATCCGCCGGTAATCGCCGTCGACGGTGTCGCCGCTGCGCGGGTACGTCGAACGGCCCGCCGGAATCGGTTGCGGACCGAATCCGCCTCGCTGGTTGATCGGCAGCGAAAGCAGCAGGAGCGCCAGGACGTCGGACAGGACCCCGGGGAGGATCAGCAGCAGACCTGCGAGGACGCGCCGCCCGCTGTCGAGCAGGCCGCGCAGCGGGGACGGGTCGCCGCGGAAGGCGGCAAGGGTACGCATCCGGAACTGATCGCGTTCGTTAGCAAGCACCCACATTCCGGCTATTCCAGATCCGGCGAGCCATACCCACAGCGGTACCCCCGTCCACCGAGCGAGGCGCAGCGTCAGCAGGAAATCGACGAAAGGGAAACCCAGTACAATGGCGAGCACTACGAAACGCATGACGACTCCTTGGCGGATGCGCCAATCATTGTTCTGACCCACGCGCCTGATGCGGCGGTCGCGGCGGGCATTGCCCGCAGCCTGGTCGAGAAGAGACTTGCTGCCTGCGTGAACATTGGCGCTCCGGTCGAGTCAATTTACCACTGGCGCGGGCGGATCGAAACCGCGAACGAGATTCCGCTCGCGATCAAGACCCTCGCCCGACTTTATCGCAACGTGGAGGCTGCCATCCGGGATATCCACCCCTATGACACGCCGGAGATCATCGCGATTCCCGTCGTCGATGGCGACGCCCGGTATCTGGAATGGATCGCCGCCGAAACCGCGAAGTCCTGAGCTGACATGAGACCGTTCGCCGTCCGCGTCGCGATCGGCGCGCTGGCCGGATTGCTCGCCCTTCCGGCAGCTGCCCAGTTCCCCGCCGCGCAACCGAGCCTGCTGCCGCCCGACCAGGCGTTTCACCTGTCGGCGCGCGCGCTCGATCCGTCGACCCTCGAGGTCCGGTTCGACATCGCCGATGGTTATTACCTGTATCGGGACCGACTCGCTTTTCGCGTCACGCCGTTGTCCGTCGGACGCGTCGAACTGCCGCCGGGCAAGGTCAAGCACGACGCTTTCTTCGGCGATGTCGAGACCTACCGCCGCGAGGTGGTCGTTCGCCTGCCGCTGACCGGGGCGGGCCAGCCGGGGGAGCGAGTGACCCTCCACGCCGATTCCCAGGGCTGTGCAGACGCCGGGGTCTGTTATCCCCCGAACCCACAGCAGTTGCAGATCGTGCTGCCCGCGGCGGGCGCGCCCCCGGGGGATTACGTCGAGGTGGCCAAGCCTAGAGGCTGGTTCAATTGATCCGATGAAACGCCGCACGATCCTCATCGGGGGCAGCGTGGCTGCCGCTGCGGCCCTCGCGGCCGGCGTGGTGGTGTTTCGCTCCGCCAATACCGCGGATCAGCGCGACGGCGCTGCGCTGCTCGCGGTCGAATTGCCCGATCTCGATGGCCACAACCAGGCGCTGTCGCAGTGGCGGGGCAAGGTGCTGGTCGTCAATTTCTGGGCGACGTGGTGCGCGCCGTGCCGCGAGGAGATGCCGGAATTCGTTGCCGCGCAGGCGGCTCGCGGTACCAAAGATGTGCAATT
>DATGDG010000074.1:0-1594 GCA_035311025.1 Casimicrobiaceae bacterium | reverse complement strand
TTCGGCGTCGCGCAGCGACTGGCATTGCGCGACAAGGGGATGACCGAGGCGCATCAGCTGATGATGAGCGCGACCCCGATCCCGCGCACGCTGGCGATGACCTTCTATGCCGATCTCGACGTTTCGGTGCTGGACGAGATGCCGCCGGGACGCACGCCTGTCGCGACGAGGCTGGTGAGCCAGAGGCGGCGCGCCGAGATCGTCGCCTGGGTAGGCAAGGCTTGCCGCGAAGGCCGGCAGGCGTACTGGGTGTGCCCGCTGATCGAGGAATCGGAAAAGCTGGAGCTGCAGACCGCGGTCGCGCTGCATGCCGAGCTGACGCGCGCGTACGCCCCACCCGCCCCGCCCGACGGCGATCCATCGCTATCGCCGATCGCCGTCGGACTGGTCCATGGCCGGATGAAGCCCGACGAGAAGGCCGCGACGATGGATGCGTTCTCCAGCGGCGACCTTGGCCTGCTGGTCGCGACGACCGTGATCGAGGTCGGCGTCGACGTTCCCAATGCATCGATCATGGTGATCGAGCACGCCGAGCGCTTTGGCCTTGCGCAGCTGCATCAATTGCGCGGTCGCGTCGGCCGGGGCGCCGCGGAGAGCACCTGCGTGCTGCTGTTCGAGGACCCTCTGACCGACGCCGCCAAGCAGCGGCTCAAGGTGATCTACGAGACCACCGACGGCTTCGAGATCGCGCGCCAGGACCTCCTGATCCGCGGGCCCGGCGAATTCCTGGGCGCGCGCCAGTCGGGCGTGCCGCTCCTGCGCTTCGCCGATCTCGAGCGCGACGTCGGGCTGATCGAGCAGGCGCGCGACGCGGCCGACGAATTGCTGAGATCCGACCCCGAAGCGGCGAAGCTCCACCTGGACCGCTGGCTCGGCAGCCGGCAGGCGTTCATCAAGGCGTGAGGACACCTCGACCGCGGACCGGGATCCTCACCCGGCCCGCTTGCACGCGCTCCGTCCCGCTACTCGAGCGGACCGTCGAACCCCAGCTTCTGGTGCGGCGACTTCGAAACCGGAGGGAACTTCTCCGGGCGACGATCGGGTATGAAGCCGTCGCGGTTTGGCATCCTCACCTGGGCAAGGGACTTCGCATCGAGGGTACTGTCGGAAGGAATGATCTTCGCCTCGGACAGGATGTACGCGCAGAGCGCATAGACCTGGTCGTCGGTCAGGCTGCCGGGCGTGGATTGCGGCATCGCGCGCTTGATGTAATCGAACAGCGTCGTCGCGTACGGCCAGTAGCTCTCGACGGTCTTGATCGGCGCCTTCGTCGGATCGTCGTTGACCAGGGATCCGCGGCCGCCCACCAGGCGGTCGCCGATGCCGCCCTGGAGCTTGTCGCCGTGGCAGGACGCGCATTGTCCCTGGAAGAGCGCGGCGCCCTGGACGACGGTCCCGGAGCCGGCGGGCAATCCACGCCCGTCGGGCAGCGGCGACGTGAAGGCGGCGAGCTCGGACTCGGTGGGCGTCGTGCCGAAGCCGTAGCCGGCGTAGGCAAGGTGGCTCGCAAAGGCGGCGGTCGCCAGCACCAGAGCCGCGATCGCGATGCGGGGGCGGGTTCTAGTAGTAGTGGACATTCGACACCTTTCCGTCG
>DATGDG010000073.1:0-3539 GCA_035311025.1 Casimicrobiaceae bacterium | reverse complement strand
GATCTGGCGGATGCGTTCGCGCGTGACGTCGAACTGCTTGCCGACCTCCTCCAGAGTGTGGTCGGTCGACATCTCGATGCCGAAGCGCATGCGCAGCACCTTGGCCTCACGCGGCGTCAGCGAATCGAGCACCTCCTTCGTGACACCGGCAAGGCTCGAATTCTGCGCCGCATCGGATGGCGCCACCGTCGCGGTGTCTTCGATGAAATCGCCCAGATGCGAATCGTCGTCGTCGCCGATCGGCGTCTCCATCGAGATCGGCTCCTTGCTGATCTTGAGGATCTTGCGGATCTTCTCCTCGGGCATCTCCATCTTGACGGCGAGCGTCGCGGGGTCGGGCTCCTGGCCGGTCTCCTGCAGGATCTGGCGGCTGATCCGGTTCATCTTGTTGATCGTCTCGATCATGTGCACCGGGATGCGGATCGTGCGCGCCTGGTCGGCGATCGAGCGCGTGATCGCCTGGCGGATCCACCACGTCGCGTAGGTGGAGAATTTGTAGCCGCGCCGGTACTCGAACTTGTCGACGGCCTTCATCAGGCCGATGTTGCCTTCCTGGATCAGGTCGAGGAACTGCAGTCCGCGGTTGGTGTACTTCTTCGCGATCGAGATGACCAGCCGCAGGTTCGCCTCGGTCATCTCGCGCTTGGCCTTGCGCGCCTTGGCCTCGCCAGTCGACATCTGCTTGTTGATCTCCTTCAGGTCCTTCAGGGGGATCATCACGCGCGTCTGCAGGTCGAGCAGCTTCTGCTGCTGCTCGACGATCGCCTGCCGGTACTTGGCAAGCTGCTCGCTGAACGGGTGGTGCGCGCCGACCTCACGGTCGATCCAGCGCAGCGACGTCTCGTTGGCCGGGAAGGCCTTGATGAAGTCGGGTCGCGGCATGCCGCCCTTGTTGACGACGAGGTCCTGGATCTTGCGCTCGATCTGGCGGATGTTGTCGACTTCGGTGCGCACCGAGTCGCACAGCCTCTCGACCATCCGCGCCGAGAAGCGGATCTGCATCAGCTCGCCCGAGATCTTCTTCTGCAGGTCCAGGTACCTGGGCGCCTTGTGGCCCTCCTTCTGCAGGACCCCGAGCATGCGCGTGAAATGCCTGCGGATCGTCGTGAAGTGCTCCAGGGCGGCGACCTTCAGCCGCTCGAGGTTCTCGCTCTCGACGACCCCCGGATCGGCCTCGTCCTCCTCTTCCTCTTCCGCGCCTTCCGCCTCGGCTTCCTCGATCGCGGTCAGCTCCTCGCTGAAATCGAGCAGGCCGTCGACGACGTCGTCGATCTTGAGCTCGTCCTTGGCGATCTTGTCGGCGAGCTCGAGGATCTGCGTGACCGTCATCGGGCACGCCGAGATCGCGAGGATCATGTGCTTCAGACCCTCCTCGATCCGCTTGGCGATCTCGATCTCGCCCTCGCGGGTGAGCAGCTCGACCGAGCCCATCTCACGCATGTACATACGCACCGGGTCAGTCGTGCGGCCGAATTCGGAGTCGAGCGTCGACGCCGCGGCTTCGGCTTCCTCCTCCACGTCCTCGGCGGGCACCGTCGGCGTCGTTTCCGACATCAGCAGCGTCTCGGCGTCCGGGGCCTCGTCGTAGACCTGGATGCCCATGTCGCCGATCATCGAGATGATGCCCTCGATCTGCTCGGCGTCGAGAATGTCGTCGGGGAGGTGGTCGTTGATCTCGGCGTAGGTCAGGTAGCCGCGTTCCTTGCCCAGCACGATCAGCGTCTTCAGGCGGCGCTTGCGGGCCTCGACGTCGGCCGGGGTCAGCTCGCGCGGGGTGGCCTCGGCCTGCTTGCTGTTCCTGCCCTTCTTGTGTGCGGCATCCTCGGCGCGCTTGCCGGCAATCCGGGCGGCGATTTCGCCGACCGACGGCTTGTGGTTGCCGTTGTTGCCGACCTTGGCGGTGCCATTGTTGCCGCCCTTGGCGGCGGCTGCCGCGGTCGTCGCGACGGGGGCGGCCAGCTTCGGCGCGTTCTTGTCGGGCTTGGTTGCGATCGCCTTGTTGGGCTTGCCCGCGATCGGCTTGGCTGCGACCCGCGCCCCCGCCGGCGCCTTGCTCGATGCCACGACGGCCTTGGGTGCCGAGGTTCTGGGTTTGGGCGCCTGCTTCCTCGACGGGCCGGCCTTGGTCGCGGTCTTCCTGGCGGCGGGCTTTGCGGCCGGCTTGGCTTTCTTCCGGGCCGTCGTCGGCGAATGCTTGGCCGCCGGGCGCTTGGCCGACGCGGCGGGCTTCCTTGCCGCGGGCTTGCCCGATTTGCCGGACTTGACCGAGGCGCCCTTGCGGGGGCCGGACTTCGGCTTGGCGGCAGGGGATTTGCGGGCGGGCTTCGCGTGTTTCTTGACCATGATCATCCTTGTCTCGACGGCACAGCTCTCGAAGGAGAGTCGCGAACCGACGCGGGGCCAGCGCCGTCCTCGGTCCTACATGGGGGCGCCGCGAAAAACCGCAAATTATAGCGCGTGCGTGCCTGCCCGTCCAAATCCGATCGTCGCCGGCCGGACCCTCACACCGGGCCCGGCTTGGCCTGGGATTTCAGCCCCTGAGTCAGCGATTCCCGCTCCTCGGTGGTCAGCCCTTCGAACGGACGTGCGAGCAGGGCCCGCAATCCGCGCCGATCCTCCTGCTCCCGCCAGCGCTGCGCGGCGGCCAGCACCTGCGTCCGGGCCTGCTCGGGCGAAAGGCCCTGGTCGGCGGCCGACGCGAGTGCTGCCGCATACACCTCGGCGTGGGGGCTTCCGACAAAGTGCTGGATCACCCCGGCGGTCGTCAATTCTCCCTGCGCCTCATGGCAATGCTCGATCAGCGCGACCAGTGCCGTCGCCTCGGGACCCTCCGACGGCGGTCGCGGCAGGTCATGGAGGCGGGCGAGGTCGGGTTCGAGGAGCACGCCCTCGATCAGCGCGCGCACCAGCGACGGTGGCCTGCGCGCCGGCCCGCGAGCCGGCGTCGGCCGTGACGGCGCATGGCGCGGGGCCTGGTTCGGAGGCGGGGACCCGTCGCCGAGCAGTCTGGTCAATTGGTCACCGGGCAGTTCCGAGAGTTCGCCCAACCTGCGTCGGAGCAGTGCACCCATGATCGGGGCGGAAAGCTGCGCGAGAAGCGGGCGTGCCGCCGCGAGCAGCGCGGCGCGCCCCTCGGCCGTGCCTGGCGGGTGCAGCGCGGCCAGTTCCGACACCAGGTACTCCGACAGCGGCTGTGCCGCCGCGATCGCCTGCTCGAATGCCGCCTTGCCGCGGCGGCGGATGAAATCGTCCGGGTCCTCGCCATCGGGCAGGAACAGGAAACGGGCCTCCTTGCCGTCGGCCAGGACCGGCAGCGCATTTTCGAGCGCCCGCCAGGCGGCCTTGCGGCCTGCGGCGTCACCGTCGAAACAGAACACCACCGAATCGGCGAGGCGGAAGAGTTTCTGCGCGTGGACGGGCGTGGTCGACGTGCCGAGCGTCGCCACTGCGTAGTCGACCCCGTGCTGGGCGAGGGCCACGACGTCCATGTAGCCTTCGACGACGACGACGCGGCCGGCATCCCGGATCGCGTCGCGTGC
>DATGDG010000072.1:0-3150 GCA_035311025.1 Casimicrobiaceae bacterium | reverse complement strand
GGGAGACAGCGATGCTCGATGGTTCGCGTCTCTGCGGATCTGTGCGCTGGCGTTTCCACGGACTTCCGGAGTCGCCGTCAACCTGCGACTGACCGCGCCGGAGCCCATCGCCAGTCTCCCGATCGATCACTTCGGCGGACTGGACACGTGGGAGGATCTTCCGCGCGACGGCAGATGCGGCAGGGACCTCCGGTTCTGATGTTCGCCAGCGGCCCACGATCGTTCATCCGAGCACGCCCGCCCGCGCGATCAGCAACAACCCCGCTCCGACAGCGACGCTGCCGATGACTCGTGCGACCCGCTCGCCGCCCGGCGCGAGACGTTCGGCGGTGATGGCTGCCGTGACGGCAGCCATCGCGCGCAGGTCCATGACCCCGATGGCCAGCAGGGTCGCGATCGGGCCCGCGCTGCACGCGATGCAGTGGAGGCCGAGGTGCAGGCCGTGGCGCCAGGCCGTGGCGCCATCTGCCGGCAGCGCAAGGCTGCGCCCGGGCGCTTCGCGGCAGCAGGCAAGGTGACGTGCCTTCCACGCAGTGAACTGGAGCGCACCGGCAATCAGGACGACGACACCGACGGCGATTGGAACGACGCGCGCCAGCGACGGCCACTGCATCTCGACTGCCGCGAGCGCGACACCCGGCGGATAGATCGCGATTCCGAACGCAGTCCACACGACGAAGTACCCCAAGGCCATCAGCGCGATCGGCGAACCCGGGCGCGTCGCGCCGCCGCTGCCGATGGCGTGGCGGTAGCGCCACAGCGCCGGGACCAGGGATGGCAGCATCATCGCCACC
The DNA here is from genome assembly GCA_035311025.1 of Casimicrobiaceae bacterium. Taxonomy (GTDB): domain Bacteria; phylum Pseudomonadota; class Gammaproteobacteria; order Burkholderiales; family Casimicrobiaceae; genus VBCG01. Next base: position 2,356 of record DATGDG010000072.1, on the reverse strand, counting down.
ATCATCACGATCCACATGCCGACGAACGACGCCGCGGCGCCGGGCCACGTCTGCCCGGGCATCGGCATCCACACCGTCGACATCGTCCCGCTGCCGGGCATCGGCATCCCGTCCATTGCACCGATCGCATCCATGGCCTGCCTCAGCGCTTGCCGTACTCGTCGTGGCGGCGCCACCAGATACCGGTCTCGTTGCGCCCCTTGGGGGTGCGGTCGAGCCATTGGTACATGCCCCAGAGGACGTCCAGTCCGCGTGCGAACGTCGAATAGGTGTGATAGACGATGCCGTTCTCGAGCACAAATGCGCTCATGCCCGGCCTCTCGCGTATGTAAGTGGCCGGGTCGGTTCCGGTCATCGCCGCGTTGTCGCCGACGGGTGTTCCCGGCATCCGGTTCGCCATCCCTCCGTCGCTGCGCAGCGCCCAGGCCGGCTCGCGCCGGTAGTTGTATTCGATGCCGCCGTCGCGCTGTTGCTCCACGGTGAACGAGATGTTGAAATCGGCGTTGAAGTCGCTGCCGAACGACGACGCCCAGGGAAACGTCCACCCCATGCGCCGCCTGTAGGCCTGGAGCTTCGCGAGCGGCGCCCGCGACACCGCGCCGAGCGTGACGTCGTGGTTGGCCAGGTGGACGGCGAAGCCGTTGAACCCGTCCGCGATCGTCGAGCAGGTGGCGCAGCCCGCCTTGTATTCCGGGCCGAACATGTAGTGGTAGACGAGAAGCTGCGAGCGCCCCTGGAAGAGGTCGGCCAGCGAGGCGCGCCCCGCGTCGGTGTCGAACCGATATTCCTTGTCGATGCGGACCCACGGCAGCGCCTGCCGCTGCCGCGCCAGCTCGTCGCTGCGCCGCGTGAGTTCCTTCTCGGCCTCGAGCAGCGTCAGGCGCGCTGCGAGCCAGTCCTCGCGCGTCCCGGTCGCGTGCGTCGTCGTCGCTTCGGCTTCTTTCGTACGGGCGTCCATTTGTCTCTCCTCGCGATTCGTTGATGACCGGCTAAACTTAGCGCGGGGCAGCGACACGATGGGAGTTACAAGTGTGGCGGGATTCCGATGGACTCGCTGATCACGGCCGCGGGGCGCGCACTCGCGGCGGGTGATCCGCTCGGCGCGTTGAAGCGCGTCGCCTTGCGTGACGACGCGCCGGCGCTGGCGCTTCGCGGCATCGCGATGGCGCAGCTCGGCGACTTCGAGCGTGCGAGGTCGCTCCTTCGGCGTGCCGCGCGCGCTTTTGGTCCGCGGGAGGCCGTGGCCCGGGCCCGGTGCGTGATCGCCGAGGCCGAGGTGGCGCTCGCTTCGCGCGACCTGGGCTGGCCCGAGAAGTCGCTCGACGCAGCGCGGGCGATGCTCGATGCGCACGGCGACCGGGTGAACGCCGCGCATGCGCGCTATCTCGAGATCCGGCGCCTGCTCCTGATCGGGCGCGTCGACGAAGCCGAACGCAGGCTCGCCGCGCTCGACCCCGCGTTGCTTCCGCCTGCGTTCCGAGCCGCGCATGAGCTGGTCGTCGCGGGGATCGCGATGCGACGCGTCCGGACCCGGGCCGCGCGCGCAGCACTCGCCCGGGCCGCGCGTGCGGCGCACGACGCGGGCATCCCGGCGCTGATGGCCGAGGTCGAGAGCGCTGCCCAGGCACTGGACATGCCCGCGGCCCGCCTGATTGCTCGCGGCGCGGAACGGCCTCTCCTGCTCGACGAGGTCGAGACGCTGCTGGCGTCCAACGCACTGGTGGTGGATGCGTGCCGCCATGCCGTGCGCACGGCAGGTGCGGTGGTGCCGCTCGCCACGCGTCCGGTGCTGTTCGCGCTCGCCCGCGCGCTGGGCGAAGCCTGGCCCGACGACGTGGCGAGGGACGCGCTGATCGCGCGGGCATTCCGCACGAGGCACATCGATGAATCGCACCGGGCGCGACTGCGCGTCGAGATCGGCCGCCTTCGCGGCGTGCTGCGGCCGCTGGCGGGTGTCACCGCGACCCGGCAGGGATTTGCGCTGGTGCCGCGGCCCGCCCGCGAGGTCGTCGTGCTGGCCCGGCCCGTCGAAGAACGGCATGCGGAGGTGCTCGCCTTCCTGGCCGACGGCGAGTCGTGGTCGAGCTCCGCCCTGGCGTTGGCGCTGGGCGCCAGCCAGCGCAGCGCGCAGCGGGCGCTCGACGCGCTTGCGGCCGCGGGCAAGGTGCAGTCCTACGGGCGCGGACGAGCGCGGCGCTGGATGACCCCGCCGATGCCGGGATTCGCGACAGCCTTGTTACTTCCCGCGCCGCTGCCGATTGCCTAACATTCCGTCATGAAACGTTCAGCCGCCACGATCATCCGCGAGTACGGCCCCTTTCCGGGTGTCGACCAGGTGGGTGGGGTGACCTACGAC
>DATGDG010000071.1:0-6408 GCA_035311025.1 Casimicrobiaceae bacterium | reverse complement strand
GCGAGATTCAGGAAATGCTGTCCGGGAAAGACGACCGGCGCGCTGCGGATCTTGCCCGACAGCTTGCCGAAAGCGATGACGGAACCCGAAAAGGTGATCGCGCCGATGAAGGTGCCGATGAACAGTTCGAGCTTGTTGCCTGACGGAATCGGGACGTGCAGGTGGAACGCCGCAGGGTCGTGGATCGCCGAGACCGCGATCAGCACGGCTGCGAGGCCGACCAGCGAGTGGAACGCGGCGACGAGTTCCGGCATCTGGGTCATCTGCACGCGCCGCGCGATGATCGCGCCGATGATGCCGCCGACGGCGATACCGGCCAGGATCATGCCGATGTTCCCGGTGTTCCTGTAGACGAGTGCCAGCGTGGCGACGACCGCGATGACCATCCCGGCGATGCCGAACAGGTTGCCGCGGCGCGCGGTCGACGGGTGCGAGAGCCCCTTCAGCGCGAGGATGAAGAACACCGATGCGACAAGGTACGACAGCGCGACCTGATTGACGGTCATCGCGACTCTCCATTCGGCCGACCGGCCGATGCTTCACGACCCACGTGCGCCTCCCAGGATGGCATCTGCATGCTCGCGTCCGTCAATGCTTGCCGGCGGACTTGGCCCCCGGCTCCTTGCGCTTGAACATCTCGAGCATGCGTTGGGTGACCAGGAAGCCGCCGAAGGCGTTGATCGAGGCCAGGACGACCGCGGCGACGCCGACCCAGCCGCCCCAGTCGAATGCCGCCGGTCCCGCGGCGAGCATCGCGCCGACGAGGACGATCGCTGAGATCGCGTTGGTCACCGACATCAGCGGCGTGTGCAGCGCCGGTGTCACGCTCCAGACCACGTGGTAGCCGACGAACACCGCCAGCACGAAAACGAGTAGATACAGAATGACCGGATCGACGCCAGCTGTCATCGAAGCTCTCCAAAAATCACGCCCCTGGAAACGAGGCTGCGTCAGCTCCTGGTCACCACGGAGCCGTTGTCACAGACGAGGGTCGCCTGCACGATCTCGTCGTCGCGGGCGAGCGCGAACTCGCCGGTCTTGAGGTTGAGCGAAACGGCGAGGAAGTTGAGCACGTTGCGCGCGTAGAGCGCCGACGCGTCGGCCGCGACCAGCGCGGCGAGGTTGGTGAGACCCACCAGTTTCACTCCGTCCCTGACCACGATCTTCCCCGCCTCCGAGCCCTCGACGTTGCCGCCCTGCTCGGCCGCGAGATCGACGACCACGGAGCCCGGCTTCATCGTCGCGACCGTCTCGGCCTTGACGAGCCTGGGCGCCGCCCGCCCGGGGATGAGCGCCGTCGTGATCACGATGTCCATCTGGCGGCAGCGCTCGGCGATGATCGCGGCCTGGCGCTGCATCCATGCGGGAGGCATCGGGCGCGCGTAGCCGCCGACACCCTCGGCGATCTGCCGCTCCTCGTCCGTCTCGTACGGAACGTCGACCCACTTGCCTCCGAGCGACTCGACCTGGTCCTTCACCGAAGGTCGCACGTCCGACGCCTCGATGACCGCACCCAGCCGCTTGGCGGTCGCGATCGCTTGAAGTCCCGCGACGCCGACGCCCAGGACCAGCACGCGCGCCGCCTTGACCGTCCCCGCGGCGGTCATCAGCATCGGCATGAACCTGCCGTACTCGTTCGCGGCGACGATCACCGCCTTGTAGCCGGCGATGTTCGCCTGCGACGAGAGCACGTCCATCGACTGCGCGCGCGTGATCCGCGGCAGCCGCTCGAGCGCGAAGCCGGTGACACCCGCGCGGGCGAGCGCCTCGATGCCCGCCGCGTCGAACGGGTCGAGCATGCCGACGAGCGCGGCGCCGCGTGCGAGCCGCGGGAGTTCGTCGCCCGCGGGCGCGCGCACCTTCAGCACCAGCTCGGCCCCCAGCGCGTCGGCGGCGCCGCCGATGGTGGCCCCCGCCGCCTGGTAGTCGGCGTCCGGGATGTTGCTCGCGACCCCGGCGCCGCTCTCGACGACCAGCGCGTGCTTGCCGCTCGCGCAAAGCTTCTTGACGGTCTCCGGCGTGGCCGCAACCCGGGTCTCCCCCGGTCGCGTCTCGCGAGGAATGCCGATCAGCATGTTGTTGTCCCCTGCGGTTCGACCGTCGCGAATGCGGGCGCTGCCGCAGCGATGGTCGCGTGAATCAGTTATTTTCCCACAAATGTCAGATCGCAGCGGCGATCGTGCGTCCGACCTCCTCCATCTTCGCCTTGCCGCCGATGTCGGGCGTGCGCGGCGCCGACGGATCGGCGAGCACACGTTCGATCGCGCCGACGATCGCGGCTCCGGCCTCGGGGTGTCCGAGGAAGTCGAGCATCAGCGCGCCGGACCAGATCTGCCCGATCGGATTGGCGATCCCCTTGCCCGCGATGTCCGGAGCGGAACCGTGGACGGGCTCGAACAGCGACGGATGCGCGCGCTCCGGATTGATGTTCGCCGACGGCGCGATGCCGATCGTCCCGCACACCGCGGGCCCGAGGTCCGAGAGGATGTCGCCGAACAGGTTCGAACCGACCACGACGTCGAAGTACTGGGGTCGCTGCACGAAATGCGCGCTCAGGATGTCGATGTGGAACTGATCGACGCGGACGTCCGGATATTGCGCCGACATCGCCTTGAAGCGCTCGTCCCAGTAGGGCATCGTGATCGAGATCCCGTTGGACTTGGTGGCCGACGTCAGGTGGCGCGCAGGCCGGGTCTTCGCGAGCTCGAAGGCGTACTTGAGGACGCGATCCACGCCCTTGCGCGTGAAGACCGATTGCTGGGTGACCATCTCGCGATCGGTGCCCTCGAACATGCGGCCGCCCACCGACGAGTACTCGCCCTCGGTGTTCTCGCGGACGACGACGAAGTCGATGTCCCCCGGCTTGCGGTTCGCGAGTGGCGTCGCGATCCCCGGCATCAGCCGGCAGGGCCGCAGGTTGACGTACTGGTCGAAACGGCGCCGGAACTGGATCAGCGAGCCCCACAGCGAAACGTGGTCGGGGACCGTCGCTGGCAAGCCGACCGCGCCGTAGAAGATCGCCTCGAAGCCGGACAGCGTCTCGAACCAGTCGTCCGGCATCATGCTGCCGGTGCGGACGTAGCGGTCGCAGTTCCAGTCGAAGTGGGCGAACTCGAGCGCGATGCCGAATTTCGAGGCCGCCTTCTCGATCGCGCGCAGCCCCTCGGGGACGGTCTCCTTGCCGATGCCGTCACCCGGGATGACGGCGATGCGATGCGTCGCCATGGACTCTCCTCGCAAAGGGCGCCCATTATAGGTGCGCCCCGACGACCGCGCCCGGGTGCTCGCTGCGGGCGCCGGCCTCCGGCAGCTGCGGCCGATTGCGCTATGATGCGCGCAGCCGAGGACCCACCGTGCCCACCAAGCAGACATTTCTCGACTTCGAGCAGCCGATCGCCGAGCTGCAGCAGAAGATCGACGAGCTGCGCTACGTCCACGAGGATTCCGCCGTCGACATCTCCGATGAGATCTCGCGGCTGACCAAGAAGAGCCAGCAGCTCACGAAGGACATCTACGGCAAGCTGTCGTCGTGGCAGATCGCCCAGGTCGCGCGCCATCCGCAGCGGCCGTACACGCTGGACTACATCAACGGCATGTTCAGCGAGTTCCGCGAGCTTCACGGCGACCGCGCCTACGCCGACGACCCGGCGATCGTCGGCGGGCTCGCGCGCTTCAACGGCGCGCCGTGCATGGTTCTCGGCCAGCAGAAAGGCCGCGACACCAAGGAGAAGATTCACCGCAATTTCGGCATGCCGCGGCCCGAGGGCTACCGCAAGGCGCTGCGCCTGATGAAGCTCGCGGAGAAATTCGGCCTTCCGCTGTTCACGTTCGTCGACACGCCCGGCGCCTACCCCGGCATCGGGGCCGAGGAGCGCGGGCAGTCGGAGGCGATCGGTCGCAACCTCTACGAGATGGCGGGCCTTCGGGTGCCGGTGATCTCCACCGTCATCGGCGAAGGCGGCTCGGGCGGCGCGCTCGCGATCGCGATCGGCGACGTCACGCTGATGCTGCAGTACTCGACGTATTCGGTGATATCGCCCGAGGGTTGCGCGTCGATCCTCTGGAAATCGGCCGAGCACGCGCCCGAGGCCGCCGAGACGCTCGGGATTACCGCGGCGCGCCTGAAGCAGCTCGGCCTGATCGACAAGGTCGTCAACGAGCCGCTGGGCGGCGCGCACCGCGACCACGCGGCGATGACGGTCGCGCTGAAGAAGGCGCTCACCGAAGCGCTGCGCCAGCTGCAGGAGCAATCACTCGACGCGCTGCTCGAGGCGCGCGAAGACAAGATCCTCGCCTATGGGCGGTTCAAGGAGATCCCCGCCGGCTGAGCCGGGGCCGGTCGAATCGGGGCCGGCCGGTCGCCTGCGGTCCGCCGTCGCAACGGCGCTTGCCGATGCGCTCCCCGACGGAGGCACGGTCGCCGTCGCATTGTCGGGCGGCCGCGATTCGATCGCGCTGCTCGACGCGGCGCTCGCCGCGGCGCAGACGGGCCGCGTCCGGGTCGTCGCGATCCACGTCCACCACGGACTGTCCGCCAGCGCTGATCGCTGGAGCGCGTTCTGCGCCGACACCTGCGCCGCACTCGGCGTCGAGGTCGCGATCCGCCGCGTCCAGGTCACGCCCCGGCCGCGCGCGAGCACCGAGGCGCTGGCGCGCGAGGCGCGCTACGCGGCGCTCGCCGACGCTGCGCGACGATGCGGCGCCGCGGCCGTGCTCCTCGCCCATCATGCCGACGACCAGGCCGAAACCCTGCTGCTGCAGCTGCTGCGCGGAGCGGGCCCGCGCGGGCTCGCGGCGATGCCGCCGGCCCAGCCGGACGACGGGATCCTGTGGCTGCGGCCGCTCCTCGCGCTGACGCGTGCCGAAATCGATGCCTGTGTCGCCGAACTCGGCCTCGCGTTCGTCGAGGACGAGAGCAACGCGCAGCCTGGGCACCGGCGCAATGCGCTGCGGCTTCGCGTCGTCCCGCCCCTGCGCGAGATCGCAGCCGGCTATCCGCAGACGCTCGTGCGCGCAGCCAGGCTGCAGGCCGAGGCGGCGCTGCTCGCCGACGACCTGGCGCAAATCGATGCAAGAGGCGCCTGCGATGCGCGCAGCCTCGATCGAGCGGCGCTGGCGGTGCTCCCGGCGCGGCGCGCGCGCAACCTGCTGCGCTGGTTCCTGCGCGAGCGCGGCCTCCCCGCCCCGTCCGCGGCGCGGCTGGCCGAGATGCTGCGCCAGCTCTGCGCACCCGTGGCATCACCGACCCTGCGCGTTTCCCACGCGGGCCTCGAAGTCTCGCTCCACCGGGGACGGATCGTCGTCCACGATCCGCCGCTGCCGCCGTATGCGCGGGAGTTGCACGAGGATGCGATCGAATTGCCGCACGGAAGGCTGTCGTTCGCGGCAGGCCGCGGCGAAGGCATCGCGAAGCGGCACTTCGCCGACTCGCGCGTCTCGATCCGCGCCGGCATCCCCGGCGAACGGCTGCTCCCGGCCGGCCGCGGACAGCGTCGTGCGGTCGCCGACCTGCTGCGCGAGGCGGGAGTGCCGCACTGGGAACGACGCGCCCTTCCGCGCGTCTATTGCGGCGATCGGCTCGCCGCCGTCGCGACCCTCGGAGTGGACGCGGCATTCGCCGCCGGGCCCGGCGAACCGGGGATGGTCCCCGACTGGCGGCCGGCGATCCCCGGCGCGGCCGCGGGACCGCAAAGGCCAGGGGCACCCGTGTTATAATTTTGAATTTATTTGACTTTATTCTGTCGGAGCCAGGGAAATGGCGGTAGAACGCACGCTTTCGATCATCAAACCTGATGCCGTCGCCAAGAACGTCATCGGCGAGATCTACTCGCGCTTCGAGAAGGCAGGCCTCAAAATCGCGGCGGCGAAGATGGTTTGGCTGTCCCGCGCGGACGCCGAGGGATTCTATGCAGTCCACCGCGAGCGCCCGTTCTTCCGCGACCTCGTCGATTTCATGACGACCGGGCCGGTGATGGTGCAGGTGCTCGAAGGCGAGAACGCGATCGCGAAGAACCGCGAACTGATGGGCGCGACGGACCCGAGGAAGGCGGCGCCGGGCACGATCCGCGCGGACTTCGCCCAGTCGATCGACGCCAACGCGGTGCACGGCTCCGACGGCCCCGAGACCGCGCGCACCGAGATCGCCTATTTCTTCCCCGCGCACAACGTCTACGACCGCCGGGATCGCTGAACTTCGCGGACCGATGATCAACCTGCTCGACCTCGAACCGGCCGCGCTCGGGACATTCTTCGCAGAACGCGGTGAAAGGCCGTTTCGCGCGAGACAGGTCTCGCGCTGGGTGCACCAGCGTTTCGTGGACGACGTGGGCGCGATGACCGACGTCGCGCGCGCGTTGCGCGAGAAGCTCGGCGCGGAGGTCGAGATCCGGGGCCCGCGCGTGCTGCGGG
>DATGDG010000070.1:0-5533 GCA_035311025.1 Casimicrobiaceae bacterium | reverse complement strand
TGATGCCGGCGGAGTTCGACCGGTCGGCGCTGCCCGCGACCCGGGCCACCCTGGAAAGGCTGGCGGAACTCGACGTGCGTTGCGTGATCCCCGGACACGGCGAGCCCTTCGGCGATTTCCACGCGGCGGTCGAGCGGGCATTGCGCCGCACCGCGGCGTTCGAAGCCGACCCGCTGCGAATGGCGAGTCATGCGCTCAAGGTGATCCTCGTGTTCTCGCTGCTCGACCGCGAGCGCATGCCGCTCGCCCAGTTGCCCGACTTCGTCGCGCAGGTGGGAATCTTCAGCGAGTTCAATGCGCGCTACTTCAGGCTTTCGGCGACCGCGCTCGCAGAACGCCTGGTCACCGACCTCGTCAAGGTCGGCGCGGTCCGTCGCAGCGACGACTTCCTGGTGCCCGCGTAGACGATCGCGACGACCGCCGAGCCGCCGATGGCCCCCGGCGCGTGCGAGTCGCGGCGCCCGGTCACGCCTGCGGCGAGAGCACCATCCTGATCCTGACGATGACGTCGCCGGACACCGTCCCCGTGTCGGACCATTCCCCCTCGCCGACCCGGTAATCGAGGCGCCGCAGCGCGAAGCTTCCCTCGGCGATCCGCTCGCCGTTCGACGCGCGGGTCACGGTGATCGGCACCACGCAGTCGCGGGTGACGCCCTTGAGCGAGAGGCGTCCAATGACGTCGTACCTGCCGCCACCGCGGCTTTCGATCGAGGTCGACGAGAAGCGGGCGGCGGGAAACCTCGCGCTGTCGAACCACAACGGGCCGCGTGCCTCGGCCTCCGTGTCGGCGCCCGCCAGATCGACGCTGGCGAGGTCGATGTCGACCTGCGCCCGCGACTTCGCGAGCGACGCGGGTTCGAACACGACATCCGCGTTCCACTTCCGGAACCGCCCGTCGAACTTCACGCCCATCGCCGTGACCGTGAACGCGATTTCGCTCCTGCCGACGATCACGCCGGCGGCGGTCGCGGGGCTCGCGGGGAGAAGCAGCGCGCACACGATGAGCGCGGACGCGGTCCATCGACGGGCATTCATCGGTTCGCCCCTTCCTTCCGGCTCCGCCGCAGCGGCAGCATCGGCAGCATCCGCGCCAGCGTCTCGTCGCGGTCGCCGAAATGGTGCTTCAGCGCGGCCACCGCGTGGACACAGACCAGCGCGAACAGCAGCGAGTTCAGGGTGACGTGCACGATCCTCAGCAGATCGCCCAGCGCCCGGTCGCGAGGCACGAGGTCCGGCAGCGGGACCAGGCCCAGGTAGACGACCTGCACGCCGGTCGCCGAACTGTAGATCCACCCCGAGAATGGGATCGCGAACATCAGCGCGTACAGCGACGCGTGCGACATCGCCGCGGCGCGCCGCTGCCAGGACGGCATCTCGACCGGCGGTGGCGGCGGCCGGATCGCGCGCCACCCGAGCCGGAGGCCGGCGAGCACGAAGACCGTGACGCCGATCGACTTGTGCCAGAGGTACCACTGCAGCTTCCGCGGCGAGATCGCGAGCGGAACCATCGACACGCCGAGCGCAAGGTTGGCAACGATCAGGGCCGCCGCCAGCCAGTGCAACGCAATGGCGACACCGCTGTAGCGTCGTTCCATGTCCGCCACCCTTCGCGACCGATCGTCGTCCGGCTGACGCACCGTGGGTCGCCCGCCGTACCTCAGCCGCCCTTTCCCAGCGCGAGGACGTACGTCCTGACGCCGTCGAGCAGCATCTGCACGGCGAGCGCGGTGAGCACCAGGCCCATCAGGCGCTCGACGGCGACCATCCCCCGCTCGCCCAGCGCCCGCTGCAGCCGGTGGGCGGCCAGCAAAACGACCGTCGTGACCGTCATCGCGATCGTCAATGCCGCGACCCACGCGAGGCGATGCGAAGGATCGCGCGAGACCATCAGCATCACCGTCGCGAGCGCCGAGGGCCCGGCGATCGCCGGGATCGCCAGCGGCACCACGAAGGGCTCGGCGCCCGGCGGATCACCGAACACGCCTTCCGGATGGTGGAAGACCATGCGCAGCGCGATCAGGAACAGGATGATGCCCCCGGCGATCGCCAGCGACACCTCGGACAGCTGCATCCACTGGAGGAACACGCGCCCGCCCAGCATGAAGCCGAGCAGGATCACGAAAGCGGCCGCGCACTCGCGCAACACGACGCGGACCCGGCGCCCGGGCCTGACGTTGGCGAGCGCCGCGATCACGATCGGCACGTTGCCGAACGGGTCGATCACCAGCAGCAGCAGGATCGCTGCGGAAAAGATCTCGGCGATGGGCATGACGGTCAGTCTCCGTTGACGACGCCTTCGCGGCGCGGGTCGGCGCCGCCGATCCATCCGCTGGCAGTGTGCACGATCGCCTGCACCCCGGAGGGGTCGACGATGATCCGCGTCGCGTGGCCCATCGCCTGCAGTCTGGGCTCGAGCGCGGTGACGGGGGTGTCCTTCTCGAGCTCGGTCGGCCCGTTGCGGCTGCCGAAATTCGGAAGCGCGATCGCCGCCTGGGGATCGAGGCGCCAGTCGATGATGCCGATCAGCGTCTTGGCGACATCGTTGATGATCAGGCTTCCGCCGGCCGAGCCCAGGACCGCGTAGAGCCGCCCCTGCCGGTCGAAGACGATCGTCGGCGACATCGACGAGCGCGGCCGCTTGCCTGCATCGACGCGGTTGGCGACCGGCTTGCCGTCGACGACCGGCGCGAACGAGAAATCGGTCAGCTCATTGTTGAGGAGGAATCCGCCATCGGTCATCAGCCGGCTGCCGAAGGCATCCTCGATCGTCGTCGTCATCGACACTGCATTGCCTTCGTGATCGACGATCGACACCTGTGACGTCGAAGGGAACTCGGCAGCCGCGCCGATCCCCCATCCGATCCTCGCCGGCCGGGCGATCGCGCGCCGCGGGTCTCCCGGCTGCGCATGACCGACGCTGGAGAGCGCCGAGATGAGCATCGATCGCCGGTGCAGGTAGCGTGCGCCCAGCAGACCCGGCGGAGGCGGCACGTACGCCGGGTCCGCGATCCAGGCGTCCCGATCGGCGAACGCCAGCCGCTCGGCCTCGGTGATGAAATGCACGCTCCAGAACGATTCCACGCCCATCGACGCGATGTCGTAGGGTTCGAGCATCCCGAGGATCTGCGCCACCGCGATGCCGCCCGACGACGGCGGCGGGACACCGCAGACGCGGTAGCCCCGATAGCCGCCGCAGACGGGCTCGCGCGCGACGACCCGATAGCCGGCGAGATCGCGCGCGGTCAGGTCGCCCGGATGGGCAGGCGCGTCATCTGCGGTGCGGAGGATATCGTCGGCAATGGGCCCCGTGTACAGGGCGTCGGCGCCGCGCGCGGCGAGCGTGCGCAGCGTGTGCGCATAGGCGGGGTTCTTCAGCAGCGACCCCACCGGCCGCGGCGCGCCGTCGGCGGTCAGGAAGTAGTTTCTCGCTCGCGGCTGCACCCAGTGTCTCTCGGCTGCGAGCAGCGCGTGCAGCCGCGGCGAGATCGCGAAGCCGCGTTCGGCAAGAGCGATCGCCGGCTCGAACAGCCGCGGCCAGGGAAGGTGGCCGTGCCCGCGGTGGACGGTCTCGAGCAGCCGCATCGTTCCGGGGATGCCGACCGACCGTCCGCCGATCACCGCGTCGTAGAACGCCAGCGGCCTGCCGTCAGGACCGAGAAAGCGATCGGGCCGCGCGGCGGCGGGGGCGGTTTCGCGCCCATCGTACGCGACCAGCCGGCCCTCTTTCGCATCGCGATACAGCAGGAAAGCGCCGCCGCCCAGCCCGGACGACTGCGGCTCGACCAGCCCGAGCACCAGCTGCACGGCAACCGCTGCATCGGCGGCATTGCCGCCCTCGCGCAGGATCGCGCAGCCCGCCTCGGTCGCGAGTGGATTCGCGGTCGCGACCATGAAATGCCGGCTGCGCACGGCAACCTTGTCGGTCCAGGCGGACGAGGCTTCCGGCACGGCCCGCGACACCGGCGGCGCGGAAGGCGGCATCGCCTGCGCATGGACGAGGCTGCACAGCGCGACGGCCAGCGACACCGCAGTGCGCGTGCGCAGCTTCCTCGAAGAGACGGCGTGGACGCAGGACCGCATTCGCAGTGACCCAACGGCGGGATGGGCGGCGATTCTACGCCGCGGCCGCGGAACCCCGCGCCCGGATGACCGGCATCGCCGCGGTTGCGGGGCGGATCGATCGCGAGGGGTCCCGCGGGCGCAAAGCGAGGAGGAGGCAGCGGGTTCTCCGCTGCCTCTCACCATTGCGCCGCCGCCAGACGATCAGGCGTCGCGCGTTGCAGGGCGTCCCGCCAGACCGGCGGTCGTGACGCGTTCGCGCAGGTCGCGCACCGTCATTGCGTTCGCGCAGACGGTGACGCTGCAGCGAGCCTGACCGGAGCGGCTGCCGGCGCCGCCGGGGCAACCCTGGCGACCGGCGCCGAGACGGCCTGCGCCGCCTGGCTCGCGGAACCCACGCCGTGCAGCGCGAGCACCGGGACGATCATCAGCGCGACGATGTTGATGATCTTGATCAGCGGATTCACCGCGGGGCCGGCCGTGTCCTTGTAGGGATCCCCGACGGTGTCGCCCGTGACGGCAGCCTTGTGCGCATCGGAGCCCTTGCCGCCGTAGTTGCCGTCCTCGATGTATTTCTTGGCGTTGTCCCACGCGCCGCCGCCGGTGGTCATCGAGATCGCGACGAACAGGCCGGTGACGATCGTGCCCATCAAGAGGCCGCCCAGGGCCTGGGGCCCGAGCGCCAGGCCGACCACCACGGGAACGAGCACCGGCAGCAGCGAGGGAACGATCATTTCCTTGATCGCCGCCTTGGTCAGCATGTCGACGGCCACACCGTACTCGGGCTTGGCCGTCCCTTCCATGATGCCCTTGATCTCCTTGAACTGGCGGCGCACCTCGATGACGACCGCGCCGGCGGCACGTCCGACCGCCTCCATCGCCATGGCGCCGAACAGGTAGGGGATCATGCCGCCCAGGAACAGGCCGATGATCACCATGTGGTCCGACAGGTCGAACGTCGTCTTGAGGTTCGCGGTGCCGAGCGCGTGGGTGTAGTCGGCGAACAGCACCAGTGCCGCGAGCCCCGCGGAGCCGATCGCATAGCCCTTGGTCACCGCCTTGGTCGTGTTGCCGACGGCGTCCAGGGGATCGGTGACCGCGCGCACGGAATCCGGAAGCTCCGCCATCTCGGCGATGCCGCCGGCGTTGTCGGTGATCGGGCCGTAGGCGTCCATGGCCACGACGATACCGGTCAGGGAGAGCATGGAGACGGCGGCGATGGCGATGCCGTCCACCCCGGCGCAGCCGAAGGCAACGATGATGCCGGCGGAGATGACGATGACCGGCAGGGCGGTGGACTTCATGGAGATGCCGAGACCGGCGATGACGTTGGTGCCGTGACCGGTGGTGGAGGCCTGGGCGATGTGGCGAACCGGTGCGTATTCAGTGGCGGTGTAGTATTCGGTGATCCAGAAGATGGCGCCGGTTACGATCAGGCCGACGATGGCGGAGATAAAGATGTTCATGGCGCTGA
>DATGDG010000069.1:0-2676 GCA_035311025.1 Casimicrobiaceae bacterium | reverse complement strand
TTCGGCCTGTCGCACATCCTGACCCTCGACGCGCTGCTTTCGTTCTGCCTCGCGCTGGCGCTGGTGGGGTTCCTGCTTGCCCAGCGTCCGGACGCGACGCCGCGCGAACGCGAACGGATGATGCTCGTCGCCTACGCGGCGACGGCGGCCGGCATCCTGACCAAGGGGGTGGTCGCGCTGGCCATTCCCGGGACCACGCTGCTCCTCTATTCGCTGGCGACGCGCGACTTCGCCCCCTGGAAGCGCCTCCACCTCGCCAAAGGCCTGCCGCTGCTGCTCCTGCTGACCGCGCCCTGGTTCATCGTCGTGTCGATGCGCAATCCCGAGTTCGCCCGCTTCTTCTTCATCCACGAGCACATCGAGCGTTTCCTGACCCCCGAAAGCCGCCGCCCCGGCCCCTGGTGGTATTTCCTGCCGATGCTGGTGACCGGGCTGCTGCCCTGGACCGGGGTGTTCCTGTGGCGCCTCAGGGCCAGCTGGCGCGACGCGGACGTCGATGCCGGCGGGTTCTCCTGGGCGCGTTTCTGCCTGATCTGGTCGGCGTTCATCCTCGTCTTCTTCAGCATCTCCCACTCGAAGCTCCCCTCCTACATCCTGCCGATGTTCCCGGCACTGTCGCTGGTCCTGGGATGGCAGCTCGAGGTGATGACTGCGCGATCGGTGTCGGCGCTCGTCGCGCTGCTCGCCGCGACCACCGTCCTGCTCTGGGGAGCGGCGATGCTCGGCTACCCGACGCTCGCGGCCAGGCTGGCCAACGCCCAGACACCGCTTGCGATCTACCAGGCGCTCGGACCGTGGGTCGAGCTGGGGCTGGGGATCGCTGCCGCAGGCTACGCCGTCGGCTGGCTGGCGCTTCGACGGGGCAGCACGGCGGGGAGAAGCATCGCCATTGCCGTCATCGCGATTTCGACGATGCTGTCGATGCAGGCCTTCTTCAAGGGGTCCGACGTCTTCCGCGCGACGCGCTCGGCGGCCGACCTCGTGACGGCGCTGGAAAACGCGTCCGATCCTACGTACGATCGCAGTGCGCCTTTCTATCAGGTCCGCATGTACGACCAGACGCTGCCTTTCTACCTGCGTCGCACGACGACGCTGGTCGCCTATCGCGACGAGATGAGCATGGGGCTCGACATCCAGCCCGAGCTCGCGATCCCGAAGGTCGCGGACTGGATCCCGCGCTGGGAGGCGCTCGCGCAGGGCTATGCGCTGATGTCGCCCGAGACCCGGGCGATGCTGGCGAAGGAAGGCGTGCCGATGCGCGTGGTCGCGAGCGACTCGCGACGCGTGCTGGTCGAACGGCGCTGACACCGGGCGAGCATGAGCGTCTCCGCGTTCCTGTTCCTGATCACCGGCGTGCTGCTGAATGCTGCGGCACAGCTGCTGCTGAAGGCCGGCACCAACCGGCTGGGCGTCATCACCCTGACTCCGCACAACTGGGTCGGAATGTTCGTCCGGATGGCGACGGAGAGCCATTTCATCGGCGGCGTCGCCCTCTACGTGATGAGCCTGGTCGTGTGGATCCTCGGCCTGTCCCGCGTCCCCGTCTCGGTCGCCTATCCGATGCTTTCGCTGGGCTACGTCGTCAACGCGATCGCCGCGCACTACCTGTTCGGCGAGGCGGTCAGCGTCCAGCGCTGGCTCGGCATCGGATTCATCATCGCCGGTGTCTGGCTGGTCGCGAAGAGCTGAACCTCCCCATGCCTCCTGCCCCAAGCCTGAAGTTCGCGAGCCCCCTGATCGACGAGGCGACGATCGCCGCCGTGGGCGACGTGCTGCGATCCGGCCACATCACCAGCGGCCCCTGGGTCGAGCGCTTCGAGGCCGCACTGTCGGAGTTCTGCGGGGGCCGCCCGGTGCGGGTCGTCACGTCGGCGACCGCCGCGGTCGAGATCGCGCTGCAGCTCGCCGGCATCGGCCCGGGCGACGAGGTGATCACCTGCGCCCAGAGCTTCTTCACAGTCCTCAACATGATCGTGAAGGTCGGCGCGACGCCGGTGTTCGTCGACTGCGACCTCGTCACGCGGAATATCGATCTCGCGCAAGTCGAGGCGCGAATCGGGCCGCGGACGCGCGCGATCATGCCGACCCACTGGCCCGGCTCGCTGGTCGACATGGACGCGCTGCACGAATTGGCGCGGCGACACGGCTTGCGCGTGATCGAGGACGCGGCGCTCGTGATCGGCTCGCAATGGAAAGGCCGCAACGTCGGCGCGCTCGGCGATCTCGTCACGTTCAGCTTTCATCCGAACAAGAACATCACGTCGATCGAGGGCGGCGCGCTGGTCGTCAACAACGCAGTCGAAGCGCGCCGCGTCGAGGTCCTGCGCTTCCACGGCATCGAACGCCTTCCGGACGGCACGCGCGATGTCGCGTTTCCGGGCGGCAAGTTCAATCTGCCGGATGTGAACGCGCGGATCGGCGTCGCGCAGCTCGAACGGCTGCCCAGGTTCCTCGCGCGGCGCCGCGCGCTGGTCGATCGGTATTTTGCCCATTTCGCGACGGATCCCGGGTGCGTGCTGCCACCGCGACCCTCCTCGGGCGACGGACAATCGTGGAACATGTTTTCCGTGCTGCTGCCGCTCGACCAATTGACGCTCGATCGCAAAGGTTTCCGCGATGCCCTCGCCGCACGCGGCATCATGACCGGCGTGTCCTACGAGGCGTTGCATCTGTCCG
>DATGDG010000068.1:0-4119 GCA_035311025.1 Casimicrobiaceae bacterium | reverse complement strand
GCCGCGGATCGGAATGCGCCCCCCTGCACGCCCGCCCGAGGCACCGATGGCCAGCGGCGGGAAGCCGGGGTTGCCGAGGTAGCGCAGTTCGCAGCCCTGGTGGCGCAACGCGTCGACCAGGTCGCCGATCGGCCGCTCGCGCATCCTGGCGACGCCGTCGATCGTGTAGTCGCCGCCCTGCATTGCGAGCACCGCGGTCAGCGGACGCACGGCCGTCCCGGCATTGCCGAGGAAAAGTGCCGCGCTGCGCGTGGGGAATGCCGCGCCGACGCCGGCGACGGTGCAGTCGCCGCTTCCCCGCTCGTGATCGAGCCGCACGCCCAGCACGCGCAGCGCGTCGATCATCCGCCGGGTGTCGTCGGCGTCGAGCAGGCCGGTGAGCCGGGTCGGCCCCTCCGCCAGCGCAGCGAGCAGAAGCGTGCGGTTGGAAATGCTCTTGGATCCGGGCAACGCGACGCTGCCCTGCGCCTGCGCGATCGGCGCCAGCGTGAGCGTCGCGGGGTCGCGCTCGATCATCGACAGGATGGGGCGGCGAAGGCGCGCGTCAGGACGCGCGGTCGTCGGGGTCGATCGCGCCGATGCCGGAGGCTCCCCAGCGTCGGCGCGCGTCGGCGGCCCTCGCGATCATCGCCTCGATCGCCGCTGCGTCGCGGTGCTCGATGGATCTCGCCAGCCGGTCGAGCGCCGTGCGGTACGCAGCGATCTCGGTGAGCAGCGCATCGCGGTTGGCGAGCGCGATGTCGCGCCACATCTCGGGCGAGCTTGCGGCGATGCGGGTGAAGTCGCGGAACCCGCCGCCGGCATTGCCCAGGTATTCGGCGCCGTCGGGTCGCGACACGAGTTCGGCCACCAGCAGGAACGCGAGCAGGTGCGGCAGGTGCGAGACCGCGGCGAGAATCCTGTCGTGCCGCTCGGGGTCGAGGCGCGATACGCGCGCGCCGCAGGCGGTCCAGAACTCCTCGACGCGCGCGAGCGCCCCGGGCGCGGTTTCGGGCAACGGAGTCAGGATCACCTGGCGCCCGACGTAGAGCGTGGCGTCGGCGGCATCCGCCCCCGAGCGCTCGCTGCCGGTGATCGGGTGGCCGGGTACGAACCGCGGCAGGCTTCGTCCCAGTGTCTCGCGCGCCGCCCTGACGACGTCCTGCTTGGTGCTCCCGGCATCGGCAACGACGGTGCCCTCGTCGAGCGCCGGCGCCAGGGCGGCCAAGACCGACCGGAACTGGGCGACGGGGGTGGCGATCAGCACGAGGTCCGCACCCGCCAGCTCGCGCGTCCAGTCCTCGTCGAGGGTCAGCGCCTTGTCGATCGCACCGCGCGCAAGCGCACGCTCGAGGTTCGCACGCGAGCGTCCGACGCCGACGACCTGACCGACCGCACCCGCCGAGCGCAGCGCGAGGGCGCACGACGCCCCCATGAGGCCTACGCCGACGACCACGAGCTTAGCGATGTGCACCGGCCGCAACCCCTGCGCCGACCTGCAGCGCCTGCGCGAGCGCGGCGAGAAAGCGCTCGTTCTCCTGCGGAAGGCCGACCGTCACGCGCAGCCACTCGGGCAGACCGTAGTTGGCCACCGGGCGCACGATGACGCCCTGTGCAAGAAGCGATTCGTAGACGCGTGGTGCGTCGCCGACCCTCACCAGCACGAAATTGCCGTGCGACGGAAGCCAGCGCAGGCCGTGTCGGGTGAATCCAGCCTCGAGCACGCGCATGCCCTCGCGATTGAGGCGCCGGCTCTCGTCGACGTAGTCCGCATCCTCGATCGCGGCGATCGCCGCCGCCTGCGCCAGCGAGTTGACGTTGAAAGGCTGGCGCACGCGGTTCAGCAGATCGGCCACCGACGCATCCATCACGCCGAAACCGACGCGCAGCCCTGCGAGCCCGTGGGCCTTCGAGAACGTCCGCGACACGATCAGGTTCGGATAGCGCCCGATCCACGCGATCGAATCGGACTGCTCGGCCGGCTCGAGGAAGTCGTCGTAGGCCTCGTCGAGAACGACCAGGACGTCGCGAGGCACCGCGGCGACGAAGGATTCGATGGCGGCGGACGGCTGCCAGGTTCCCGTCGGATTGTTCGGATTGGCGACGAACACGATCCGCGTGCGCGGCGTGACCGCCCCCCGCATGGCGTCGAGGTCGTGCCCGTAGTCCTTCGCCGGGACCTCGGTGCCGATCGCTCCGCGCGCCTTGGTCGCCAGCGGATAGACGATGAAGGCGTGCTGCGACCAGACCGCGTGGTCCCCGGGGCGCAGGAACGCCTGCGTCACCAGCTCCAGCACGTCGTTGCTGCCGTTGCCCAGCACGATCTCGTCGGGGCTGCGCGCCAGCCGCTGGGCCAGCGCCGTCTTCAGCGCATAGCCGTTGCCGTCGGGATAGCGGTTGAGATCGCGTGCCGCGGCGGCGATCGCCTCGCGAACGCGCGGGCTCGGGCCCCGCGGATTCTCGTTCGACGCGAGCTTCACGATCCTCGCCGGATCGAGGTTCATCTCGCGCGCGAGCTCCTCGATCGGCTTGCCGCCGACGTAGGGGGCGATGCTCCGCACGTATTCCGGCGCCAGCGCCGTCGCGTTGCCTGGGTTCATCGTGTTCATCAGTTCGGTGCCGCCGGGTAGGACCCGAGGAGCTTCAGGAACGGCGCCATCGGCGCGAGCTCGGAGAGCGCGGCGGCGACGCCGGGGTCATCGCGATGGCCGGACAGGTCGACGAAGAAAAGATACTCCCAGAGCCCGGTGCGCGCCGGGCGGGACTCGAACCGGGTCATCGAAACGCCGTGCTTCGCGAAAGGCTCGAGCAGGGCGTGCACGGCGCCGGGCCGGTTGGGTGCCGACATCACCAGCGAGGTCTTGTCGTTGCCCGAGGCCGGCACCGCCTGCCTGCCGAGCACCCAGAAGCGCGTGGTGTTGTTGGGCTCGTCCTCGATGTGGGCGGCGAGCACGCCGAGGCCGTAGATCGACGCCGCGATGTCGCCGGCGATCGCGCCCGCGCCCTCCTCGAGCGCCGCGAGCCTTGCGGCTTCCGCGTTGCTCGACACCGGCACGCGCGCCGCACCCGGAAGATGGCGCGACAGCCATTGCGCGCACTGGGCGAGCGACTGTGCGTGCGAGTAGACCTTGACGACCCGGTCCAGTGCAGGCGCGTTCGACAGCAGGTTCTGCTGGACGCGCAGCTTGATCTCGCCGCAGATCGAAAGCTCGGTCGTGCACATCAGGTCGAGCGTCCTGCCGACCGCGCCCTCGGTCGAGTTCTCGACCGGAACGACGACGTAATCGGCCTGGCCGCCTTCGCCTGCGCGAAAGATCTCGTCGATCGTCGCGCAGGAAACCGCATCGACGAATTGGCCGAAATGCCGGGCGACGGCGGCATGACTGAAGGTCCCGGCGGGCCCGAGGTAGGCGATGCGCAGCTTCTGCTCGAGCGCGAGGCAGGCCGACATCACCTGGCGGAACACGCCGCTGACCGCCTCGTTGGACAGCGGCCCCGTGTTGTGCGCGGCAAGCCGCGCCAGCACCTGCGCCTCGCGATCGGGCCGGTAGGTGACGCCACCGCTCCCGGCTTTCAGCGCGCCGATCGCCTTGGCGTGCGTCGCCCGCTCGTTCAGCCGCGCCAGGATCTCGCGATCCAGCGCATCGATCGCATCGCGATGGACACGCAGCTTGGCGTCGATGTCGTCGACCCGGCTTGCACCGGCTGCGGGCTCAGCCATGCTGCCGCTCGAACTCGCGCATCCACGCGACGAGCGCCTCGACGCCTGCAAGTGGCATCGCGTTGTAGATCGATGCCCGCATGCCGCCGACCGCGCGATGCCCCCTGAGCTGGACCAGGCCGCGCGCCCTGGCGCCGTCGAGAAAAGGTTCGTTCAGCCGATCGTCGGGAAGGAAGAAAGGCACGTTCATGCGCGATCGATCCGATTTGCGTACGGGATTGCGATAGAAGCCGCTGCGGTCGATCTCCGCATAGAGGGCTTCGGCCTTCGCGATGTTGGCACGTTCGATCGCCGCCAGTCCACCTTGCGCGATCAGCCATTCTAAGGTGAGGCCGGCGAGGTAGATTGCGAAGGTCGCCGGCGTGTTGTACATCGATTCGGCCCTGGCCTGGACCGCATAGTCGAACACCGACGGGCAC